>RQOI01000534.1 GCA_003854995.1 Candidatus Zhuqueibacterota bacterium | reverse complement strand
TCGAGGCTCCTCCTGGTTCCAGGCTCTGCCTGGAATCCTCCTGGTTCGAGGCTCTGCCTCGATGTATGAAATACGCTTGGCCATGCGAGAGGTTAAACGAGGCAGAGCCTCGCGCGTTTGAATTTTGATGTTTCAAGAGCGTCGGCATTCCCAGCCGGAGGCTGGGAACGAGGGGGGGGTGTTTCAAGAGCGTCGGCAAATGTGTCGATAAGCCACGCGCCATGCTGTTTTACTGCGTTCTTCTGAGCGCGTTGGTCATTTCAGGCAAAGACAAGAAAGGAAGTCACAAGGTGTGATGAATGAGCAGCGCAATCAGCAAAACGCAGCATAGTGTGATTATAGTGGATGCCAGTCCATATGGGCTTTGAGCAAATCACAATAAACCTGCCCACCGACTATACCGATGAACAGCTCAAAAGCAGGATCGCCAAAAAGCTCGGGCTCAAGTCATTCACCTATCAGATTGAGCGCAAGAGTCTCGATGCGCGCAAAAAGTCGAACATCCACTGGCAGTTGCACATCGCCGTGGCCGCTGATGAGCTCAAGGGAAGCGCGCCGCAACACGCAGTCCCCCTGAACATCCCACATCGTAGACGCAATAAAAAGATAGTCGTCGTCGGCAGCGGACCGGCGGGATTCTTTGCAGCATCTGTCCTGCAAAAGGCCGGCTTTCAGACGACGCTGCTCGAGCGCGGCACAGAGGTCGACGTGCGCGCGCGCGACATTGACCGGTTTGAACGCACCGGTCAGTTCAGTCCGCTGAGTAACTATGCTTTTGGCGAAGGCGGCGCCGGCACCTTTTCGGACGGCAAGCTCACCGCCCGCAGCGTCAGCACCACAGCGGAAAAAGACTTTATGATCGCAAGCTATATCCAGGCCGGTGCGCCGGCGGAGATCTCCTATATGGCGCATCCGCACGTGGGCAGCGACAATCTGCGCGTTGTCGTTAAAAATCTGCGCGCAGCATTCCAGAGAGACGGCGGCATTTTTCACTTTGAGACCCTGCTGCAGGATCTGATCGTGCGCGATGGCGTTGTGCAGCAGCTGGTGACCGCCAACGGCGCGATCGAAGCGGACGAGCTGCTCATCGCCTGCGGCCATTCGGCCTATGAAACCTACCGCCTGTTGATACGACGAGGTGTCCTTTTTCGCCCGAAGAATTTTGCCATCGGCAGTCGCGTCGAGCATCCGCAGGTGCTCATCAATCGAGGGCAATGGGGACGCGAGCGGTTGCCGGGCGTCAAAGCGGCCGAGTATCGCCTCACCTGCCGCTTAGCTGGCCGACCTGTCTATACCTTTTGCATGTGTCCCGGCGGCATGGTTGTGCCGGCGACCGCCTATGCGGATGCAAACATTGTCAATGGCATGAGCCTTTATCCGCGCGCCGACCAATTTGCCAACGCCGCCTGCGTCGCCGGCGTGCATCCGGATGAATTGCTGGGACGCGAGTCATCCGCAGCAGATGCGCTGGATTATGTCAGTGATCTGGAGCGCCGATTCTATGATTATTCAGGCTATAAAGCGCCGTCCTGTTCGATCCGCGACTTTCTGACGCAGCGAGAGCCATCGCAGACGAGCGGCTCCAGTTATCCACTGGGACTGGAACCGGCAGCGCTGTGGCGCATGCTGCCGGCAGTTGTGATCGATGCCATGCGCGCGGGACTGGAAGAATTCAGCAAAAAATTGCCGGGCTATGAGAGCGGTATGCTCATCGGCCTGGAGAGCAAAACTTCCGCGCCCATTCAGGTCGTGCGCGAGCGTCATGGACTCTGCACCGGCTTTGCAAATCTCTACCTGGTCGGCGAGGGCAGCGGCTGGGCCGGCGGCATCATCTCGAGCGGTGTGGATGGGATACGAGCCGCGATGGCCATCATCGGGCGGCATCAATAGTTGGCTTGGCGCAGCCTCCGGCCACAACCAAAAAGCCAAGACCGCCGAGGGCGCTGAGCCACGCAGAAAAAAATTCAAAGATATTCTTTTAGAGGAATCAAATCATGAAACAGATCCGTTTTCTTCTGCTCATGCTCAGTGGCATTTTGTGCAGTCAAGAGGTCACTGACATCATCGATCCCGTCGATTACGTCAATCCCCTCATGGGAACCGATTCAAAATTCAGCCTCTCCAACGGCAACACCTATCCCGCCATCGCCCTGCCGTGGGGCATGAATTTCTGGACGCCGCAGACGGCCAAAATGGGCGATGGCTGGGGTTACAAATATGACGACGATCAAATCCGCGGCTTCAAACAGACGCACCAACCCAGTCCCTGGATCAACGACTATGGCCAGTTTTCCGTCTTTCCAGTCACTGGGCCGGTCGTCTTCGACGAAGAGGAGCGCGCGAGCTGGTTTTCGCACAAGGCCGAGATCGTCCAGCCGCACTATTATCGCGTCTATCTGGCTGACTATGACGTGACGACGGAGTTCACCGCGACAGAGCGGGCCGCGATGTTCCGCTT
>RQOI01000533.1 GCA_003854995.1 Candidatus Zhuqueibacterota bacterium | reverse complement strand
GTCTGCTGAATCTGCTTGGCGATGTGCATCTCCTGCTGCAGCCGCTCCTGCTCGGCGAGATCGACCTGCGAACGTTTGAGCTGATTCGTGACATCGCTGAACGCCTGCGCAATGGCGCCGATCTCGGTCGATGCATCGATATCCATATCTTCCGACGCGCCAGGTGTGTTGAGGTTTTTCACCCACACCTGCAGACGCTGGAACGGGTACATGACGACATAAATCAGCAGAAAGAGGCTGGCGGAGACCAAGCCCCAGATGAGCAGCACTTCGCCGATGAGACTGCGAACATATCTGTTGATATCCTTTTGCACGAGCGCATAGTCGATATAGAAATGGGTCGTCGCCAGCTTGGTCTGATCATCCTCCAGAATCGGCCAGACAATGTCGATCATTTTGGCGTCATTTGCATCGTGCAGCAGAAAGGCGCTCGAATTGTCGAACTCTTGCAGCAGTTTTGCATCTTCGGCGAGCGTGATGCGCGTGTTCTCCAGCCAGATGGTCTCGCTCTTCAACGAGTCCGAGCTGGCGATGAGCATGTCCTGATTGTTGGTGATGACGATCTCTTTCAGCCGACCACGATGTTCCTGCGACTCCTGGATCGCCTTGATGCCGTCGAGAGCCCCGTCGACGATCGGAACCTCCTTGCTGCCGAACTCTTTGAAAGCGTTATAGACGTCCGAGGTCACTGCGACAGATCCCCAGTATTGACGAAGATTGTCTTCCAAGGATTCGCAGGCAATCCGGCCGGCGTTGATATAGCCGTCGATGATGTCCTTTTTGGTATTGACGAAATTATAGAAGGAGATGAGGAGCAGGATGGCGGTGAAAATGACGAGAGAATAGAGCCAGTAGCGCATCTTCAGGCTGAGCGGGATCGCCGAGAATGAGATTTTTTTCTTCTTCTCTTCATCCCGGTTCTTCACCATCCACAGCTCGTTGCCTTCTTCGGACTTGCGGTATTCAATGCCGTCCAAAAGCCGGCGCATGATAAAGATGCCGAGGCCGCCTTTTTTGCCAATTTCCACATAGCGCTGCAGATCTGGACTGTTGACCTGGCGCGGATCAAAGTACTTGCCCTGGTCGATGAGGACCATGGTCAGACTGTTGCGTTTGGCCATGGCGCGGAGCGTGATGTCCCCTGTCCAGTCGCGATAGGCGTGCTTGATGATATTGGTCGCTGCCTCGTCGATCGACAGCTTGAAGGCGTTTATGATCCGTTCCGAAAAGCCGAACTTGCGCCCCACCTGCGTGACAAAATCGCGCAGTTCTCCCAGGTGCTCGACGCGTCCAGGGACCCGGAGTTCTTCTTTTACTACGGTTCTAAACACGACAGTTGATGTCCTCTTTTAATTCATTGCTGCTGGCGATGTTGCCCTTCTCTTTTGGTTGCGCGCGTAATCCAATGCATTTAGAATCGTCTTGTTCAGCGGTTGTTGCTCCAACGCCTCCTGATAGTATTTGATGGCGTCATCATAGTTTTCATCGCGCAAGGCTCGCATGCCCATGGTGTAGATGCGCGCCACCTCCGGCGTCATCTCCATCTGTGTGGCATTGGCGCGGGCGTGCGCTTCTCGATATTTTCTCTGCACCTCGACATTGTTCGGATTCGACTTGAGCGCCTGCTCGTACAGGGCGGCGGCTTCGCTCCATTGATTGTTATTTTCGTAATCGATGGCCCGTCGCAGCAGGTTTTCAAAGCCCAGTTTATTGTCCAACAGCTTGATGCGGCCTTCGATAAAGCTCTCGACCTCCTGACGACCGCGGGCGAGCGGCAAGGCGTCGTTATAATATCGTAACGCATCAAAGGTCCGGTTGTTCTGATACAAATTATTCGCGGTCGAGATCAGATCGGCGATCTTGTTGCTCAAATCCTCATCGATCACTCGGCGCAATTCCAGCACCGCCTTGTGCTGCGGATCAAACTGCAGGGCGCGATCGCACTCTACGATCGCATCCCGAAACTGACCGTCTTCCCACAGCGCCGTCGCCTTGTTGTAATGCTCGCGAATCTGTTGCTGCTGCTGTTCCGCCTCGTACTCCTGCTTGCTTCGGTTGATCTCGCTCTCGAGCGCCAGCTGATTCTGGCGATCGATGGCCTCATTGATCTGATTGGCGAGCTCGTGGGCGGCGGTGAAATCGAGATTAGCGCCGGTCCCTTCCAGGACCAGCACGCGATTGATCGCGCTGAAGGCGCGCGGATAGTCCGCTTTCTCGAAATAGTCGCGCGCTTCCGCCATGCCGGTGTAAAAGGTGTTGCGTCGGGAATCCTCGATGGCCTTTTGCGCCTCCTCCTGGATCCGCCGCATCTGCTCGGCCTCGCGATCCGAGACCTTTTGTGCCCGCGTCTTGCCGATATCCGCGGTCAGGGAGATGCGATGGCTGCCGGTGAAAAAGGCATCGACGCCGCTCCAGTACGAGTAATCGATCTGAAAGCCGATATAGCGAATTCCCAGGCCCCAGGTCATGCCATAGCCATCCGCATAGTCGCCGCGCCGGTTGTAACCGAGACGCAGCATGAATGTCTCCCTGAAGCCAAACTCACCGCCGAAATGATAATAGTTCGGCACCTGCTCGGCCTGGCTGTTATCCACCGCAAACGCGCCCAACAGATGATTCGCGCCATCCCCAATATAGAACTTTCTGGATAATCCGAAACGAAAATTTCGCGGCGAGTGCTCTCTTTCGTCAGCCAGTTGCATGGTCCGCTGCACCGCGTTCTGATAATTGAAACCGACGAGCCAGTTGCGCAGCAAGCCGCTCTGCACCGGCGAAGTGACGACGAGTCCCAGATCGCCGCCGATGGCCGATTCGGAATAGGAGCCCAGACTACCGGCGTCGAAATAGCCGGGCATGTTCAGGTGCTCGATCTTGACGGTCACGCCGACCGATAGCCACGGAAACAGGTATTTGCCATAGCCGACCATGTAGAGCGTGCGACTGAAATCCTGGGTGCCCAGATAGCTGGCGTCATCCGCTCGACTGACGATATCGCTCAAGGCCAGGCGCAGCAGGCCGGCGGAAAAGGTGCCGTACGAGATAGTCGGATAGACGTAGGAGAGATAGTCGTACTTGGCGCCGCCGCTGAGGCCGGTGTGATAAAAGCCGAGGCTCATCGCCTGCACGTTCTCCAGGGTCGCCGGATTCCAGTAGAGGGAGAACGGGTCATCGGCGACGGTCACATAGGCGCCGCCGAGGGCCATGGCGCGCGCGCCGACCGGATAGTCAAAGATATCGGTGGTGCCGCCCCACTCGCCCGTCGCGCCGCCGGATTGTGCCGCGAGTTTCGCCGTCGCCAACAGCGCCAGCGTCAACAGGATCGATTTCGCTCTTTTCATTTTTGCCGGATCGATATATTTATTTTGTTTTTTCATCTATCGTACAACCGCTATTTTAGTCATGGCTTGTTTGCCGTCGCTGGTGCTGATGTAGGCCAGGTAGACGCCGTTGCGAACGCGCTGGCCCATGCCGTTCAGACCGTCCCAGGTCAAATCGCCCTGGTGCAGGCCCGCCGTCGTCAAGTCCGGATGTTCGGCCTGAGTATAGTTCCAGGTCTTGACCAGATCGCCGGTGAGGGTATAGATGTGGATTTTGATGTCGCTGTCGTTTTCGAGATAATAGACAAAGGATGTCGACGGATCATCGACCCGACCAAAGGGATTCGGATAGTTGAAGAAAGACTTGGTCAGATCCGCATCCGTGAGCACGGCCATTATCGATGCATATCTGAGCGTCGACAGCACTTTGCCGTCCGCATCGGCAATGTCGAGGGGATAGCCGTCTTCATCGACCGCCGTCAGCGAGTCAACCGTGATCTTGAAATCCTTCAGTTCGGCGTTGGCCGGGATATCGACGACGATCATTATCGAGTCCGTTGTGCTGCCGATGATCATCAGCGAGTCCGAGTAGGTCGCCGCGGTGGCTGCCCGCGACGGCGCGGCAAAGCTGAGAAAGACCTTGCCGGTTTCATCCAAAATCGAGCTCTCCGCCAAAATCTGCATCTCGCCGCCGACTGCTCTGACAGCAGCGACGCGCGAGATCATTGGTTTCGGCGATATCAGGCTGTCGATCTTGTCCCTGATCGACAAACTGAGGCTTTGCAGATAGGACTTGGTCGTGCCCGAGGCGTTTTTATTCTGCAACTTGAGCCCCATGATGGCCAGATTCGTGGTGTCGCGAACCACGATGGTATTGGTGCGGACGGTATCCGGCCACACCTTGACCGCGCCGGTCTCCAGCGTCACGCGCACGCTGGCTGCCGATCCCGACAGCAGCGCTGCATCTTGGCGAGCGTATTGGTCATCCGGCAGATCGAGCAGCCGCAGATCGAATGTATAGACCGTATCCGGATTGGCGACATCCTTTTTTTGCGGCGCGCGCACCTGCCAGTCGATCTTGTACAGGGAGAGCACGACATCCGAGTCCACCCGCTGTTCTTTGGGATCGTCGACGATCCAGGTGGAATCCGGTGCGATCAATTCGGCCTTGAATCCACCCAGCAATCCTGCTTCGCCGACATTGTCCAGCCACGCCGTGATGGTGAAATCGCTGCCGTGCCGCACGCTCGAAGAGTCGAGGAGCACGTCGTCATGCAGATAGGCATCGAAATAGACTTGCGCTCTATCAACCGTGCGAACCGGGAATTTTATTCTATTTTCCACCACCCTGGCCGGCTGTTTGGAAAAAATATCAGCCGGCGTTTCCTCTATCCAGATTTCAAACTCTGATAGCGTGTCCGCCTTGCTGTTCGGCGCCTTCAAGCGCCATTCCGGTATTTCGCCGTCTTCCCATTGTGCCACGGTGCATACTTTTTCTATCGCATCGCCATCAAAATCAAAACCGGCTGGCGGATATAATTTGAGTCTGAATCGTCCATTCGGATCATATTTCGCACCCACATGCTCTATTTCAGCAGCGACATTGAACAGCTGACCGGTCGAGAGCCTATAGTCTCCTGCCAACTCTCGAGGAAAGGAGATGTCCGGCTCAAAATCAAATGTTGTTCGCTGTGCGACCGGCACATAAATGCTCCGAGTATGTCCTGATCCTGTGGGTAATGGCTCATTTGATTGTTCATCGATAGCCGTAACCTCCAGAATGAGATTGTCCGAGTCGCTCGTATTGGCAGGCGCCCGAACAGTCCAGACCGCTTCGTCCACCACATTCGAGGTAATAATTTTGACGGCATCGCCGATGATCCGAAATTTAGAATCCGCTTTTTCCGCCCTGAGCGTTGCATGAACATCTTTGACACCCGCGGTGGTAATTTGGGCCTCGACAATGAAATCCTGGTCGGAAGAGACTGAATCGATTGGCGCATAGGTTGTCGAAAGAAAATTGAATTCGTCGATCGCTATGGAGCCGCCCTCATTTACATAGACGAACAGAGGCAGCAAAGGCGTTGACACGGCAACCGTCTTGTTCGTATTCTCGTCTTTGAGCGTATCGGCAAGGGTTTCTGCTATGATACGAACCGTTATTTCTCGGCGCTCAGGTCGGAGCGCGGTTGGCCTGACCTGCCACGAAATCCAGCTATCATCAGTGAATTGCTGCTCGGCATTGCCGTCGATGATCTCAAAGCCACTTTCGCCCGTATCGACATCCAGCACCACTCGGCCGGCGCCGCTATAACTCGCCTCACCGTTATTATCCACGCGCGTCCGGATCGTCGCCAACTGGTTGAGGGTGAAATGCGCCTCGCCATTTTGGTCAATGACCGCCTTGGGCTCTACTTCCAAAGGTCGCAGGGACAGAGTCGCCTTTCTCTGGATGCGCTCCATTCGTAGAGATCGTCTTTCGGAACGCGGCACATCATCCTCGTCATATCCCTGCACGACGAGCGTAAAGTCGCGCGCCTGCTCATCCGCATCAGCGGGCGCCTGAATCTCCCACTCGATCGTATCCTTTTCCGCAACAGTAGGTACGATTTGGCTATTGGGGGCTATCAGTCTGTATCCGGTTCTGGGATAGTCGAGAGTGACCGTCCTGTCCCGCAAATTCTGCGACGACTGTACGATCGCCCGCAGGAAAAATGTCTGCTCAGTGGAAAGGATGCGATCCTTTGCCCCTTCAGGTCCGGTGATTTCAAAGCGCTCGATGGCCAAACGCTGAGAAACAGTACTGACTGACACCACCGGCGCAATCGGGCCCAGCTCGACCTCGGTGCTGTCATTGAGATCCAGCGGTCGTTGTACGAGCTCTGATCGAATCGAGTCGGGACC
>RQOI01000532.1 GCA_003854995.1 Candidatus Zhuqueibacterota bacterium | reverse complement strand
CCATTCACATCAATGACGCGCACATCTTTATCATCCAGACTCTCCAACCACCTGGCATAGTCAGCGAGAACATCATTATAGCCTCTATAGGGAGTGGCATAGCCGAATTTTTCGGCGTCATACTCGACGACCCTTTCGGGTATGGCCGCTGCGTCGAAGATGGGCGGCGTCAGGAGGATGGCCTGCGCGCCGGTCGCTTTGACAGCGGCGACCAGTCTGAGCACGCCGTCTTTGTATGCTCGAAAACGCGCGTCGTCTTGTGGATGATAGATGCCGTCATTCATTCCGTAGCAGGCGATGACCGTCGCCGGTTTCAGAGCGGCCAGCACACGCCCCAGGCGCTCGTGCGCATTGGGTCTCGGATAGGGGTGATCCGGCTCGGTCAAGCCGGACACCGTTTCGCTGGACAAGCCGACGCTGATCACATCGATGTCCACTTGCGGATAGCGTTTGAAAAGCTCGTACTCGAAAACAGTCACATAGCGGCCATCCTGCGTGATGCTGTCGCCGAGGAAGACGATACGGCCGTCGAGGATGTCAGGTGCGCTGCGCTGGCAGGAGAGCGTGGCGAGGCTTAAAAATGAGCCCAGGAACAGACAGAAGCCAATGATGTATTTTTTCATGAAAACGACCCTAGAGTTTCGCACATTTCAACAATAGTAAAGACAAACATGAAAAGTATATTAATTAAAATGCCTTTCAAAGACAACTCAAATCTTGCTAAAATTATTTTTTGCACATTAACGACATCCTTGGCAGAAGAGTCGATTCGCCGGCCCCAGGACATCCTAAAACGGCAGCAGCAAGGCATTAAGGATTTCATTTCATAGACGAACGGCTAGTAAATTCAATTTATATTAGACATTTAATAGACAATTTAGAATTATTTGGAATATTGTCTAATTTTTATTAGTTTATTAGCTAAAATTAGGTTAAATTTTGGCAAAATATACGATCAGGGAGCGGTAAATGAAAAATGTTATTATATTGTCGATGATGGCTCTGACCGGGATTATACTGGCGCAATCGCCGCGCGGATCAATTTCCGGGACAGTGGTTGATACGCAAACCAAAGAGCCGCTGATTGGCGTCAATGTGCTGGTTCTGGACACCCAATATGGCGCATCGACAGATCTTGAAGGACGTTACATCATCGAGAATGTGCCTGTTGGTGCTTACCGCCTGCGGTTTGATTATATCGGTTACGAATCGCTGTTGAAAACCGATATCATTGTGCGGACGGCGCGCGCCGAAGTCGTGGATGCGCAATTGAAGCAGAGCATGCTGGAGGGCGAAGAGATTGTGGTGACCGCCGGTTATTTTGCCGAGGAGAAACGGGTGCAGCCGAGCACAATCGGACTGACGCGCGAGGAAATTCGCCGTTTTCCGGGCGGATTTGAAGATGTCGTGCGGACCGTCTCCACCCTTCCCGGCGTGGCCATCAACAATGCGGGCGGCCGAAACGACCTGCTCGTGCGCGGCGGCGGACCGTCCGAAAACCTGTTCGTCATCAATGGCATCGAAGTGCCGAACATCAATCACTTTGGCAACCAGGGCACCAGCTCGGGAAGTCTGAGCTTTGTCAACCTCGATTTTGTCCAGGATGTCACATTTTCGACCGGCGGTTTTGGCGCGCGATACGGCGATAAAATGTCATCCGTGCTGACATTGCAGATGACAGAGGGCTATCCGAAATCATTTGAACCCAAAGTGACGATTTCCGCATCGCAGTATGGCGCAGACTTTGAACTGCCGCTGCAGGAGCGAGGCAACCTGATTTTTTCAGCGCGCAAGAGCTATCTTGATCTGATCTTCAAAGCGGCCGGCTTGGCGTTCGTGCCGGTCTATACGGACTTTAATTTGATCGGCCATTACGATCTGTCGCCAAAAGACAAACTGTTCTTCATCAGCCTCAGCGCCATCAATGACGTCGATCGCGATCTGAGCACGCCACAAAATCGGATAGAAAACGCCGGCATCCTCGGCAACGACCAATATCAGGCCATTGCCGGCCTGAGCTATCGCCGAATTCTCAACTCGGGTTATCTGGATGCCGTGGTCGGCACCAATCTATTCAAATACGGCTTTAAGCAGGCTGAGCCGGCAGGCGACCTTTTCTTCCAAAGCGATGCGCGAGAGCGCGAAGCAAACCTGAAACTGGAACGGTACTGGGTGGCGTCGAAAAAGCTCGGCGTGCGCGCCGGTCTTGCGTCAAAGACGATCTTTTATGATAACAATATTGCTTTTGCAGATACAATCTATGATCGCAGCGGCAACAGAATAGCGGTCGACTATCTCGGCGTGCCGCAAACTCAGGCAGTCGATACCACGGCGCAGAAATTTGCCGGCTATGCTGAAGTGGACTGGAATGTGTCGACGCAATTCGAGATCAACGCCGGCATACGGGCGGATTATTTCGGCTTTCTCATCGATGAGCTCTATCCGGCGCCGCGTCTCTCCTTCAAATACAATCTCAATCCACAGCACAGCATCAAGCTGAGCGGCGGCCTCTACTATCAGTCGCCTTCCTACGTGTGGATGACCAATCCGAACAACAAGAACCTCAAGGCGCTGAAAAACACCATGGGCGTGCTCGGCTGGGACTATTTGGCGCAGGAGGATGTTCGCTTTTCTGTGGAGACCTATTACAAGCGCTACGATGATCTGCCGACCGGCACAGCGCCTGGCCTGAATGATTATATCGTCATCACCAACACCGGCACCAGCTATGGCGGCGCCACGGAAGACTTTCAGTCATTCGGCTATTTTGATATGACGTCGAACGGCTATGGCCGCTCCTATGGAGTGGAATTCTTGCTGCAAAAAAAGTTCTCTGGTACGCCTTATTACGGACTCACCAGCTTGACGTTCAACAAGACCGAATTGACAGCCAACAATGGCATCACCTACCCCGGGCAATACGATCAACGTTTCATCCTCAACATCTCCGGCGGCTACAAGCCGAATCCGAGATGGGAGTTTTCGGCGAAATTCAGATATTTCACCGGCGTTCCATATACGCCCGTATATCGCAAAGGTGAAAATCCTGGCAACGCCAATGAGATTCAGAACCTGCCGGAGGAGTATCTGGCCGCCCGCCTGGATGCGGCGCATCATCTGGACATTCGAGTGGATCGCTATTTCAACTTTGGCGCATCGACATTGACGGTCTATCTGGATATACAAAATGCATACAACTATGCCATCCCTCTGCGGCCATCATATAATTATTGGGATAATTCCATTACGATGCAGAGCGATATCGGCATTTTACCATCACTGGGCATTAGCTGGGAATTGTAGAGGACAAGAT
>RQOI01000531.1 GCA_003854995.1 Candidatus Zhuqueibacterota bacterium | reverse complement strand
CCATTTTCCACTTGATTTTCACGCCGAAAAAAGCATATTTAGTATACATGGCGCGCTGGCGACGAACGGAAAGACGCAAAACCAATAACAAGCAAGAGTCCGAGGTACGGCTCTGGGCATTCTCGTCTATCAAGATTCACGGTCGATATCTTTTCGCGGATAATCCGAGCCTCGGCCAATGTGTCGAGACGATGTAAGCTATCAAAAGGTTATGAAAAGGATGATTTCAGTTCAGCTTGCTGATACGACTGATCCGGAAATTTCAGCGACGGTCTGGCAGCTCGTTAAAATGTGCGATGAGGAGTTTGTTCCACCGCTGCGGTCGCGGGACAGCACCATTGCGGGACATCTTTCGACCAGCCTGACCGGATCCGAAGAGCCCGTGAGCTATTTCGACATGCTGAAATCGCAGCACCTGCTCATCGCCAGATTCTCACCGTCAGTCGTCGGTTTTCTCTCTTTTCGGCACGACCATGTCGCGGCTGAATGGGCGGGCTTTCCATCGAACTATATCACGACCATCTGCGTCCATAAAGATCACCGCCGCAAGGGCGTCGGCGCTGCACTCTATCGGACGATATTGGAGCGTTTGCCCGATGCGCTCACAAGCCACTACACCACCACCAGGACATGGGACGGTAATGAGGGGCATATCCAGCTTCTCAGATCGATGGGCTTTCAGCTCGTGCGCCATGTTGTGAACGATCGGGGAGGCGGCATTGGTTCGTCTTATTGGGTGAAGGGTGCAGTGGCATAATCTGTGAGTCATGCACAGAGTTTGTCATCATCCGCAAAACCGGAGAAATTGAGGTCGAGGCATGTTCACATCATTTCTCATCTGGTTTGGGCTCTGCTTCGTCTGCTATCTGCTGCGTACGATATTTGAAATACTAAAGTCCGAACATGCAAAGATCGCGTCTGTCAAGGGGGCTGGGATATCAATCTATGCTATAATGGCTATCCTGTGGTTTTCCTGGTTTCAGATGTGCATCATTGATCCCGAAAAAATCTTCCTGCCGAGATGGTTGAGATATGTCGGATTGTTCTTTTTCACGGCCGGCATTTTTCTTTTTATTTTATCTCACCGTCAAATGAAAGGCTTTAAACACAGAGGATTTATTGTCAAGAATGGCCTCTATTCGAGAATCAGAAATCCCATGTACTTGGGATTCACTCTTTGGGTCATCGGTTTTCCGCTTTTTCTGCAGAAACTCTACAGCCTTTATTCGGCAATAATTTGGATAACATTTATCTTGATATGGAAGGCATTAGAAGAAAAAGAATTGGAGCGAAAATATCCAGATTATCAGGATTATAAAAAGAAAACATGGTTCTAATTCAGTGAAAAGCAGCGCCACAAGCTGAAAGGAGTCCACTATGTCACTTCCAAGCTGTACTTCAATGCGAGCCATTTTTGCGCTCATTCTCTGCGCGTTCTGTCCGGTCGTCCTGCTCGGCCAGGTGACCGAAGAGCCGATCAATCATGCCGTGGATCCGGGATTTGAAGACGGCACGGCCTTCACCGATGTCGGCTCGGGCGCCCCGGGATGGAACAACTGGACCACCTTCGATGTCTTTGTCGATGATTATATGCCGCACACCGGCACTTACTCCGCCACCTTGCCGGAGACCTTTTCCCAGAATTATCAGGAAGTGGGCTATGGCCAATGGGTGACGGGACTGGTGCCAGATGCCACCTATGTTATGACCGCTTTCGCCAGCATTGATTACTATGATCCCAACGACTCCATGCAGTGGGGATTGTACATCGGCGTACAGAACTTTGGCAGGGACAAGGTTCAGACTATTGTTTTCGATTACGAATTCACTCCAGTGATCCTGCTCTTCACCATGGGAGCGGATTGCACCGGTGCGGACATATGGGCCTGGCGCGGGCCCGGAGGTGAAGCCAGATCTGACGATTATGGCGTCTGGGACTATCACAACTATCTGGTCAATGCGGACTTTGAAACGAACGACTTTACCGGCTGGGATTACTGGAACTATAACAGCGCCATCACGGCCGACGAACCGCACAGCGGCACCAGCGCGACAGTCATCCTCGATGGCGAAGGCGGCTTTGCCCAGCTCATACCGAATTTGCTCCCTGGCGCCACTTATGGCATGAAGGGATTTGCCAAAGTCGCGAACGAAGGCGACATGGCGTGGTGGGGCGTGAAGAACTATGGGAGCGATCAGGTCGACGTGGAGGTGACCCAGACCGATTACACAGAGGGTAACATCTCTTTCACCATGGGCGCCGAAAATACGACGGCGGAGGTGTTCTTCTGGAAGGAATCAGGCGGCCAGGCCTATTGCGACGATTTTCTCGTCTGCAAAATGATTGATGCCCCGGGCGCGGCCGATGTGTCGCGTCACCGGACTGAGACTCTTCCCGATGCGTTCACCCTGCAGCAGAACTATCCCAATCCCTTCAACTCGGAGACGACGATACGTTACGAACTCGACGCCGCCGGTCAGGTGAATCTGGCTGTCTATGATGTCACGGGACAGCTGGTGCAGACGCTGGTGCATGACTGGCAATCCGCCGGCAGCCAACAGGTCAGATGGGATGGCCGCGATGCAGCCGCGCAACCGCTGTCGAGCGGCGTTTACATCCTGCGACTGCAAGTGACAACTCTGGCTGGACTTGCGCAGCGGACGCGCAAGATGACGCTGCTGCAGTAGAAGCAGCAGTGTCGATCACTCTATGACTCATAAAGGTGCACAGCTATGACATCCGATGAATATATTGAGCAGAGACTGCAGGACCAGACCATATCGACTGGTATGACCGCAAGAGCATGATCAATCAGAAAAAATTCAAAGGGCTGCGCACAGCGGAAATTGAAGTATAGCTGACAAGTGAAAAATGCCGCAAGGGCGGCTATTGACCAACGATTCTGAAACAGGAGCACGAAATAAATGTTTAAAATAATCCTGCCTCTGCTTTTTCTGTTATTTTGTACTCGATTTTCATACTCGCAGGAAAGAATCACCACTGTGCTGCAAGACGGCTGGAAATTCTGCCCGGGCGAGAATCCGGCTGCCATGCTCACGTCTTTCGATGATTCGCACTGGCAGAGCGTCACGATTCCGCACGACTGGGCGATCGCCGGACCTTTCATCGCAGATGGCGATGGCAACACCGGCAAACTGCCGTGGAAGGGAGAAGGCTGGTATCGACGAAAACTGGATATCCCCGCGCCGCACAAAGAGAAGAGAATCTATCTGCTCTTCGACGGCATCATGGCTTTTCCATCCGTCTATCTGAACGGGCAGCTCGTCGGCGGCTGGGACTATGGCTATAATTCCTTCTATCTCGATATCACCGATCATGTCGATTTCGATGATGAAAACGTCCTGGCGGTTCATGCCGATACGCGTCAACATGACAGCCGCTGGTACCCGGGAGGAGGCATCTATCGCAAGATCCGGATGATCGTGGTCGATCCCGTGCACGTCGCCATCTGGGGCACATACATCACGACGCCCATCATAAAACCGCACTATGCTGATGTGCGAGTTGCTGCAACTCTGAATAACTGTACGGAAACAGCTGCTGATGTTGAAATCGAGCACATCATCTTTTCCGCCCAGAGAGAGGTGGCAAAGGCGCGTGCGACCGCAAAGATAGCCGCTCAGCAAGGCAAAATGATCGAAACGACACTGACCGTTGTCAATCCCACCAGGTGGGATGTCGACAATCCGCATTTGTACACCCTCATCACTACCATCTATCGGCACGATCAACCAGTGGATTCGTACACCTCCACTTTTGGGGTCAGAGAGATGCGCTTCACTCCGGATCATGGCTTTTATCTGAATGACAGACATGTTCAGTTCAAGGGCGTCTGCTTGCACCACGACCATGGGCCGCTGGGCGCCGCCTTTTATCGCCGGGCTATGCAACGTCAACTGGAGATCATGAAAGAGATGGGTTGCAACGCCATCCGCACCAGCCACAATACGGCCGCGCCGGAGGTGCTCGAGCTGTGCGATGAAATGGGACTGCTGGTCTTGAATGAGGTGTTCGATAAATACGATGCCAAGGCGGATATCGTCGATACGACCGATTTCGACGACTTTGCGCAACGAAATATCCGCAATTTTGTCGTGCGCGATCGCAATCATCCCTCGGTGTTCCTGTGGAGCGTGGGCAATGAAATCGGCGATGTGCAGTGGAACAAGGACAACGGATTCTATAAACTGCAGACCATGGTCAATTTCGTGAAAAAATATGATCCCACCCGGCCGACGACGCTGGTCTGCGACAGCTATGAGAGCGCCGCATTGCGCCACTTTGACTATTATGATGTCCATTGCTGGAATTACGGCCGCCGCTATAGCCTGGCGCGGCAGCTGGAGCCGAACAAGTCGGTCATCATCAGCGAGTCGGCATCGACGGTGAGCACCAGGGGATTCTACGAGCTCCCACTGCCGGATGACAAGACCGATTTCACCAACTCGCTGCAGGTCAGCTCCTACGATCTGCACGCGCCGCAATGGGCGGAAGTGGCGGACGATGATTTTATGTGGCAGCAGGAAGAGCCCTACATCGCCGGCGAGTTTGTCTGGACCGGCTTTGATTATCTCGGTGAGCCGACGCCCTATAATAACTTTTGGCTGCGGCGGCTTGGCCCCCCCGATGCGCAAGCCTCGCGAAGCTCCTACTTTGGCATTGTCGATCTGTGCGGCATCCCCAAAGACCGCTATTACCTTTATAAAAGCTACTGGCGACCGCAAGCGACCACCGTCCACATCCTGCCGCATTGGAACTGGCCGGACAGGATCGGCCAGAATGTGCCGGTTTTTGTCTATACCAACGGCGACTGCGCGGAGCTGTTTTTGAACGACAGATCTCTTGGCCGGCGCTGCAAAGAGCCAAAGTCGGCAAAATCTATTGAGCGATTCAGATTGATGTGGAGCGATGTCGCTTACGAACCGGGTACATTGAAAGCAATCGCCTATAGAGTAGGAGAAAAGATCGGCGAATCCATCCTCAAGACGGCGTCCGAGCCCGTCGCCCTGCGACTCACGCCCGATCGGACGACTCTGCAGCCTGATGGGGCTGATTTGTCATATATTCTCATCGAAGCAATGGACAGAGATGGCAACCTATGTCCTTTGGCCGATAACAAGATAGACATCGAACTGACCGGCGCCGGCAGGATCGCCGGCATGGGCAACGGCAATCCGCAGTCGCTGAACGGTTTTCAATCGAGCTCGGTGAACCTCTTTTACGGAAAGGCCATGGTCATCATCCAGTCCGCCTCCCGTGCGGGTCGAGCGATGATCAAGGCGACATCGGATGGATTAAAAGGCGACAGCGTCAGTATTGAAACCGACTGACTGAACTGTACTGCAAATCTGCCAGCTTTTTCGGAGGGTGAAGAATATAACCACCGAGGGCCACCGAGAAAAACGAGTGCTCTTTCCTCGGTGCCTCTCGGCGATCTCGGTGGTTTCGATCTTGCGCTTTCGACGCACATGGATACCAGCGATCCTAGCTGCTGGTGCCAAAGTCCACTTTGGGCGCCTGCTGAGCTTCTGGCGGTGCGTCAAAATAAGCCCGTTTGTCAAAGTTGAACAGTCCCGCCAGCAGATTGTTTGGAAAGACTCTGATGTGCTGATTATAGATCTGCACGGATTCGTTGTAGCGGCCGCGTTCCACGGAGATTCGATTCTCGGTGCCGGCCAGCTCATCCTGCAGACGAATAAAGTTCTCGTTTGCTTTGAGATTCGGGTACTGTTCGACGACGACCATCAATCGGTTGAGGGCTGAATTGAGGCCGTTTTGCGCTTCCATATACTGATTCAACAGCTCGGGATTGTTCGCCAGATCTTCAGCATTCACCTGAATCTGGCTCGCCTTGGCGCGCGCGTTGATGACCGCTTCCAGCGTTTCGCGCTCATGTGCGGCATAGCCCTTGACGGTTTCGACGAGATTGGGGATCAAATCCATGCGGCGCTGCAGTACATTCTGCACCTGCGCCCATTTCTGGTTGACATCCTCGTCCAGCGTGACAAATTTGTTATAGGCGCCCTTGAAAAAACCATAGCCCACAACGCCAATGACGATGAGAATGACAGCTATAGCCAGGCAGCCGATTCCCTTTCTTGATTTAGCCATAAATTCCTCCGCTTTAGTTTACCCATTGATCGACAATATCGGCCAATTTACTCATTTCAGAAATATAAGACTGCAGTGTGGACTGTATCTCTTTTTGCGACAGCTTTGCCGAACCGATTCGCACGTCGACGACGCGCTGAAAGACGCTTTCATCCAGGCCGTAAAGCCGAGCGGTGCTGATGATGATATCCTCTTTGTTATCCGGCACATTCGCCTTTTTCATGACGATCAATCCGATGAAAATGGACGATAGTGTCGGTACGGTCTCTATCAGCAAACGTCGCATCGGACCTTTTTTACCCTGCGTTTCCACAAAATCTTCCCAGAGATGCAGCAGCTTGCTCTTGAGCTGCTCCTCGCATTTCAGGCGCAGATGCGAGTCCTCTATTTCCAGAGGCGATAACAGATCCTGTCCGAACAGCAGCTTGTGGTGCAATTTGAGATTCAGAAATTCTATCGGGAAAGAGTCCAGGGAAGAGGCGATATAGTCT
>RQOI01000080.1 GCA_003854995.1 Candidatus Zhuqueibacterota bacterium | reverse complement strand
GAAACAGGCAACTGGCTTTTTGAGCCACGCAGCTGCCGATGCGTCCCAGGCCGATGATACCGAGCGTCTTGTCGTGCAGCTCGAACATGTCCGCGAACGGCGGCGAACCGAATGGCGCATGCATGCCGGCGCCGATTTTCAGTCCCCGAGCGCAGGCGTAGATGAGGGCGATGGTGTGATCCGACACCGAAAAATTGGCATATCCCTGCACATTAGCGACGCGAATGCCGCGCGCGGTCGCGTCCGCGAGATTGATATTGTCATAGCCGACGCCGTATCGCACGACAGCTTTTAAAAGCGGACAAAAATCAAAAAATTCACCGTCCACGCGAGTGCCGCGGATCAAAATACCGACGGCATCCCGGGCGAGCTCTCTTTTAGCAATAGGATCGTCGTGTTCTCCTTGATATAATTGTAACGAAAAACCTCTACGTTCAAACAACTCTTTTTCGTAGGAATAAGATTTATAGCCGCTATCGAGAATGGCAATCGTAGGCATATTTAAAATCTCAAAAGAACGTGTCAAGATTCAGTCCCGAACAAACGAGCGTATAGTTAAAGAAGCACTTTTTCCGATTATCACTTGGCAAAACTTGGCTCTTTTGCTCCTGCTAAAAATTCTTCGCGGATGGGCGTAAAACTATCCACAATGCGTACGATGGGTGTCAGACATTTTATAGTGTGTTTGACATTCGGTGCCACGCAGAACATATCCCCCTTGACAAGACGGTGATCCTTTTCACCCTCACAGTAAAAAATCACTTCGCCCTCAGCTATGTAACCTGTCTGCTGGTGCGGATGCGAATGAAGTGGTTCCGGCTCGTTCCAGGGTCCGTCCATGAATTCATTAACGACGGTCATTAAATTATCTGTATGGATGATTTGTCGCGATAGTCCAATGTGAACAAACACCCGCGAGCTTGCTTCGTTCTTTAGGATGGGCATTGTATCCTCGATTTAAAAATCGTTCATTGTGATAATAATTCAAATTGCTTGTTTTTTGTTAGTATCTGCATTATTCACAAATGCCTCACACAAAGACACTAAGACAAGAAGGAACATAATGTTAAGTTCAATTTGAGAAATGTGCTCAGTCTTTCGCGCTTTTTTTCGCATGATATTTTAAGGTAATAAAAACAATCTTGTAGTTTTTGTGTGTGTGAATTTTTTATATTTTTAAGACAAATGTGCAAGAATATAGCAGCTTGAAAGCTTTTATCAAAACAAATCTCACTTTTTTCCAGTAACACCCGGTTAGGTTTTTGAATCGATATAATTATACAAAAAAATATGACATAATTCAAAAAAGACTTGACATTAAGTCAAAGATTTTAAAGCCGATTTTCATAACATCAACAAATATAAGGTGTTATGAGAATGCGGCGAAAATTCAAAAGGCTTAAACGTCAACAAAAATCAAAAACATTCAAAAAACTGATGGAGCCGATCAAGCATATCTTGTCCAATGTCCTTCCATTAGTCTCACGCGGAGATCGTCCTATGCAAATGACGTTCAAAGATCAACTCGAGGCCCTCATCTTCTATCATCTTGAATAGCATACATATCGACGACTCTTTGATCAATGCGGTTCTGTCAATGACCTGGGCCGACTATCGAGACGGCTCCAAGAAGGCAAAAATTCATCTCGGTTTTAATGGATTGGAAACATTGACTACCCTGCTCCGAAGACGCAAAGACGATCAAATGGCGTTGCTTTCGACCGAAATATTGCATATTTTGCTTTCACCTGTTGAGTGTACTTTCTTTTTGTAAATCAATTTTTTTAAGCTAAAAGAATCCGGCTTATCTAATGTCGAATACAGTCTAAAGATATCAAAATAAAAATGTTGTTTCCCCTCGCGTTCATTCAAAAAAAGCAATAAATTAGTAAAAGCCACAAAATTAGTTTGCCATGCCAAAGACAATAAGCCAAATATCGGACAATCCATTTCTCATTATGGAGACCAAACTTTTTATCCCGCAAGTTCGCGAGGGGTTGGTGTGGCGCTCGCGCTTGCTCGAAAAGCTGGAGGAGATGCCGGGCAAAAAGCTCGCCCTCATCTCCGCTCCCGCCGGTTATGGCAAAAGCACGCTTTTAATCCAGTGGATTCATCACAGCAAAATCAAATCCGCCTGGTTTTCACTGGATGGCTCGGAAAATGAGCCAAGCTGTTTTTTTACATGCCTCATTTCTGCTCTGCAGCAACTTTATGATGATGCTGGGAAAGCGGCAATGCAGCTATTAAAATCCCCACAAGTCCGGATTCAAACCGTAATCATTTCATTGCTAAATGATCTTGTGAAAAGAACTGAAAAAACTATCCTGGTGCTGGATGATTATCATCTCATCGAGAATAGCGCCGTGCATTCAGCGCTTGACTATTTCATCGAACATGCGCCGCCGCATACAACGGTTGTACTCAGCAGCCGCTCTGATCCGTCACTGCCGCTATCGCGCTATCGAAGTCGCAACGAGCTTTTGGAAATCCGCGCTCAAGATTTGTGTTTCACTATCGATGAAACGGAAAAGTATCTCAACGAACAATTGCATCTGAATCTATCAAAAGATGACATAAATGCGCTGACGCTTCGAACCGAGGGCTGGATTGCCGGTTTGCATCTGGCCGCCTTGAGCTTAAAAGGACAGGCAAACATAACCGAGTTCGTCCGAGCGTTTAAAGCCGATAATCGTTATATTGCGGACTATTTATTGGAGCAGGTCCTGCATCAACAACCACCGGATGTTTTTAATTTTCTGCTCAAAACCTCAATTCTCAAAAGATTGACGGCACCACTATGCGACAGGCTCACCGGTAGAAATGATAGTCAGTATATGCTTGAAGCATTGGAAAAGATCAATCTTTTCCTGTTCCCCCTGGATCATCAACGCCAATGGTTTCGCTATCATCATCTGTTCGCTGATTTGTTGCATCAGCGGCTCATCACAGAGTATAGCGATGCGGATGTGAGATATTTGCATCGCACAGCCAGCGCGTGGCATTCTGACAACAATATGTCTGATGCGGCTGTGAGCCACGCCCTTGCAGCGCAGGATTATGAGCGCGCCGCTGAGTTAATCGAACAGATAGCTGAAGTTGATTGGGACCGCGGTATGGAGAGCACACTGCTCAAATGGCTCAATACGTTGCCGCCAAAATATATATCGACGAATCCAAAGATGTACATTTTTTATGCGCGAGAATTGCTGGAAAACAATCAAGCCGACCTGGCAATACAGCAAATAGCAAACGCGGAAAAATTGTTGGCCAAGAAGAAATATTCATCGGAGATTCATGACAGTGTGCGTGGACGAATCGCTTTGATTCGAGGTGTAATGGCCGCCTATCAGGGCGACATTCCAAATATCATTACGCATACGACCGCAGCTCTAAAGCTGTTACCAAAAGGTGATGAAATGTGGCGTGCTGTAGCAGCAACGAATCTCGGATTCGCCTACGGCTGGAGTGGTCTGGGAGATTTGCCAAAAGCGCAGCAGGCGTTTGAGAACGCCAGAGACATCAGCGACAGTGCCGGAAATATGTATTTTTATCTCCTCGCCGGAAGTTGCGCCGCCGGCGTTATGGGGTTGCGAGGACAATTAAAAGCGTCCTATGCCGAGTATGAAAAACTGTTGGAGGTGGCCCACAAGCAAGATTTACAGCAACTTGGCATCACCGGCACGCTGCACATTTCCATGGGTGGCGCACAAGGTCAGTGGATGGATTTTGACAGTGCCCTGTCCATGATCGAGCGCGGCATGGAAATAAGCAAAGTCGGCCAGGATGTTATTGTACTCGCCAGCGGCGAACTGCAGAAATCGCGCATTTTTATCTATCGAGGTCAATTTGAAGAAGCCCTGAAATCGATTCTCAACATCAAGAAAGAAACCGAGTTATTTGCACTGCCGCCCTGGATACACCACAGCGCTGAAGCTGTCAAAGCCGGCATCTGGGTGGCCATGAGCAAGCTTGAACTCGTCGAAACCTGGGTGCGCGAGCGGGGACTTGGCGTCGATGATGAATTGTCACACCGCCGCGAGCAGGAGCATTATACGCTCGTGATGTATCTTATAGCGCGTGGGCAGTTTGAGCGTGCACTAAAGCTGCTATTTCGACTTGTCGACGAAGCAACGGTGTACGATCGGATTCATACCTTGATCGAACTTTTAATTCTACGAGCCCTCGTTCACCGGCAGATCGGGAACGTGGACTCGGCTATCAACGATTGTTCGACAGCCTTGTCTCTGGCGGAGCCCGGTCAATTTCTCGCCAGCTTTGTCTCGCGCGGCGACAGTGTCGAATCCATTTTGAAAACAATCGAAACCACCTTTAAAAGATCAGATTATGAGTACCACGGTTTTAGCAAAAATTATCTCAAGCGACTCCTTGTCGCTTTTAAAGTCAAGGATGCCGGCGCAGCCAATCAACAGCTGCAGGAGCCGCTCAGCGATCGTGAGCTGGATGTGCTGATGCTTATCGCCGCCGGCTTGTCCAACCAACAAATCGCCGGCAAGCTTTTTATCTCACTTAACACCACAAAATCACACGTCAAACGAATCAACGCCAAACTCGATGCGCACAACCGCACCGAGGCGGTTCATCGAGCACAAGAGTTGGGCTTGCTGTAAAAATCCCGCTATTTTCACCCCATAAATTCACCCATTCGGGTGATGACAAACATTTCCGTCTATCGTACATTTTTACTGTCAAAAGCAATTAATAATTATCGCGAAAAGGATGTCTTGTGAACTGTCGCATTGTTGTCAGAGGGCACATTGATCAAACGTGGTCCGCATGGCTGTCAGGCCTGTCGATTTTTTATGAAAATGATTTTTCGATTCTCACCGGTCCTCTGCCGGATCAATCAGCGCTCTACGGTGTCCTCTTGAAGCTACGCGATCTCAATCTCTCATTGATATCTCTTGAGCAACTCGAGGTACAACATGGAAATTTTTGAGGAGTACAAAGTGAACGAAAACGGTGCCGAGGTCAAACTCAATATCCTGGACTATCGTTCATCCGAGGCTTTAAAGTCAAAAATCCGACTGACCGCAGATGTGTATCTGAATCGTGGATGGAGGCTCGACAGATTCGTGATGCGCGGAGCATACATCAGTGTTCATTTTGTGCCAAAGATGTGAAACATGAAATGGCAAACGTGAGACAGCATGTCTCACGTTTCACGTTTGCCGTTTCACATATCGCACAAAAGAATGATACATAATAATAGCTAGAGCTTAAATAACACCAGAGGCAATCATGAAAGACTATTTTTCTTTTTTTGCGGCACTTTTGTGCCTTTGCAGATTCAGTTTGGCAAACGAAAGTGGCGAGCAAATCATTCAACAAGTCAATGATAATTTGAATGTCGAAAACAGCCACAGCATCTCTCAAATGACCATTATCACGACATCCGGCAATACCCGGACTTTTGTTTTCGAATCATGGAGCAAGGATAATGGCGAAAAGACGCTCATCTGTTACAGGGAACCTACGCGCGTGAAAGGCCAGGCTACACTTATGCTCAACAATGCCGACGATATCTGGATGTACTTTCCGAGAACACAACGCGTGCGCAAGCTGGCCACGCACGCCAAAAAACAAAAAATGGAAGGCAGCGATTTTTCTTACGAAGACATGGGCGGCGGCGATGCCTTTATCAATGATTTTGTCGCCAAGCGCCTGGATGACGAAGAAATGCAGGGTTGTGACTGCTACAAGCTCGAACTGACTCGTAAACCGGACGGTGATGTCTCCTACTCTCGACTTGTCATGTGGGTGATCAAGGAGAACTATTATCCCATTGTCATAGACTATTATGACGAAGACGATCGACAACGCCTGCATAAACGACTGACTCAAAGTGAAATCAAGGTGATTGACGGCATCCCCACTGCACACAAAGCCGTTATGCACGACAAAAATGACAACACCCAAACGCAAATAGAGATGCTGCAAGTCCGTTATCTTGTCGATGTGCCCGATGACATGTTCACCGAAAGGAGCTTGAAAAAATGAAAATCCTGATGATCATTTTGGTTTTTCTGCTTGAAGGATGTGCAATGGCAAATGAAAAGCTCGACATTTTCGGCTATTACGAGCCGCAACTCATGGGCGCCGAGGTGAAAGGTCAATGGTATCATACCTCTTCCAACAAACTGCGCCTGGACATACAATCGACGCTCGACAACATTTCTTTTGGCGCCAACTTTGACTATATCACCTATCACGGCCGAACCAGATGGAATATTCTGGATTTTCTCTCCGACGATGTCGTGGAAACCGTCCCGCAAGGCCGGCACGGATATTATGTCATCCCGTTTGAAGATCGGACATTTTTAGATAATGCCTACGCCAGGATCGCGCTTGAACATGTGGACGTCACAGTTGGCAAACAGCAAATATCGCTTGGCGCCGGTTACGTATGGAATCCGACGGACATCTTTAATGTCAAAGATGTTCTCGATCCAACGTATGAGCAACCCGGGCACAATGCGGTGCGCCTCGATTTTCCAATGGGACAATACCGAATTTCCGGCATTTACGCAGCTAAAGACACATGGGAAAACTCGGCAAAGTTGATCGAGTTCAAGGGCGCCCTGGGCCACATGGACTATTCACTGCTCGCTATTGAAAAAATATGGCAATTCCATGATTACACGGCGTTCGACGCACAAACTTTTACATTCCAAGAGCTGCCCGAGCGTCGACGACTCTATGGCGCCGGTACGGCAGGCGAGTTGTTCGGTTTAGGCCTCTGGACAGAATATGCCTATAACGACATGCAAACGAGCGACGATTTTTACGAACTGGTTGTGGGTTTAGATTATACCTTTGATTTTCAAACCTACTTGACGCTCGAGGTTTACCGCAATACGCTGGCCAAAAACGAACATCCGCGGTATGACCTGAATGACTGGATGCGTTACTTTGCCGCAGAGCAAAAGGCGATTGCCCGCGATCAGCTTTATCTATTGATTCAACATCCCATCACAGATTTTATCACCCTTGGTGCTTCGACCATCTATGCTGTTTCTGACAACAGCCTCGCAGTGGTTCCGATGATGTACTATAGCTTTGCAGAAAATATGGAATTTTTTGCTTATGTCAATTTTAATATCGGTCAGGAAGGCACAGCGTATTCAAAGCAACAAGGCAATGGTCTGCTGATGCGAGCCCGAATCTATTTTTAATGCGGAGGATTTGAACCATGCGGGAAAAAATATTAAGACGATTGGCAGACCTGCATGCGCAACATCCATGGCGCATGCTAATTTTTGTCTCATTGTTAACAATTCTTTTTATGATCTTTGCCGGCCAATTGACCACAACCATGCGTGTATCCGATTTGATGCCGGAAAAACATCCGAGGGTGGTGGCGTTCAATAAAGTGATCGACGAATTTGCCGCCGCGACAAACTTGACCGTGGTTGTGCAGGGAGATGAACATCGCATCAAGGCGTTTGCCGATGCCCTGGCGCCACGGATTTTGTCATTGGTGGACTCTTCACAAAATGAAAAATGGCGACAAGAAATAGCTGCGCTGGACAAAAAGCTCGCACGACTGGATGCACACGACACGGAAAAGCAGGCCGACATTGTGCAGGAAATTCGACAAAAGCAGCGGCGACTTGATTTCAAACTCTTCCAGCGCGTCGATTATAAAACTGACACCGAATTCTTTAAAGATCACATGTTAATGCTGATCAAGGCCGGTGATCTGAACAACACCAAAGAACTGTTTATGGATCCGAATCTGGTTGGCCTGATTCGCAATCTCAATAATTCAATGGAAAAAGAATATGTAGGGCAGCAACAATCAATTTCCACGCGCGAAAAAGAAGACGGCGCTGTGGCATTTATCGGCGGCATCGAAAATCTCATTGAAACGCTTCAGTTATCCATGGACGACCACGTTACGCCCAATGCTGCTCAAAAAGCCGCGGACAAATTGCTCTTTGGTGAACCCTATATGCTCTCGTATGATCGATCGGCGCTGGTCATGATTGGCATACCCCATTTTACGATTATGGATCGTGATCTTTTGCTGATTGCTGCAGTGCAGGTCCAAGAGCTGGTGGATGACATGCTGCAGGAGTTTCCGGATGTGAGCGCCGGACTCACCGGCAGCATTGCCCGGGAGCACGACGAACAAGTGTATGCCGAACAGAGTTTCAGCTACAGCACCATTATTGCTTTTGTTTTTATTCTATTTATATTGGTATTTTCATTTCGCATGTGGGTGGCGCCGCTCTTTGCCATGGCCACGCTGTTCATTGGCGTGATCTGGGCCATGGGCGCGGCCTGGCTGGCTGTTCAACAGCTCAATATGATGACAGCCATGATGGCGGTGATTTTGCTCGGTCTCGGCATTGATTTCGCCATCCATTTTGTCGCAAGCTTTACCGAACGACGCGCAGCCGGAGATACGATTGATGCTTCACTTGAACACACCTTTTTAAAGAGCGTCAAAGGGATTATTACGGGTGCCCTGACAACAGCGTGTGCTTTTCTGACGTTGATGATCAGCGAAACGCGCGGCATGCGCGAGCTGGGTATCGTCATTGGCGTGGGACTGCTCGCTATTCTTTTGGCCACGGTGCTGGTATTACCCATCATGCTGGTTTTACGCGAACGACGCATTGACAAAAAAATCGCGCTCTGCAAAAAAACCAGGAAAAAACGCGACATCTCTTTTCGCTTCCTCGGCAGACTGGCAGAACATTTTAGCGGCAGCTATGCATTCACCTTAGGCTTTGCCTTGGTGATCACCGCCATTCTCATTTGGTCCGCTCTTCAGATTAAATATGATCATAACATGATGAACATCGAGCCAAAAGGATTGCAGTCCATTGCCCTGCAGGACACGGTGTTAGAAAAATTTGATCTGAGCCTCGAGTCCTCGCTTATTCTAGCAAACAGTGTACAAGAATCACGAGAGCTGGCAGAAAAAAGTAAGGACAAAAGCAGCGTCGCGCTTGTCAGTGATATCTCTGCGTATTTGCCAACGCCACGAGAACAGGCTGAGCGCGCGCCGCATATCATGGAGATCAAAACCGCCATGCATCGCGCCACTGTTCGACAAGACATCGCACCGACGAGGCTGCCGCTTCTGATTGATGAGCTGGATCGTCTTGAAACAAACATCATTGAAATGCAAGATATGGCGTTCCTTGGCGGCCAGGATAAAGTCGATAATGCCTGCAAAACCATTGTTGGAGATCCGGAGAACCCGGATGCCGTGAGTCGTGTGCAACAGCTCATCGCAGAGATCGAAAATGCCTCAAACGCCGCACCATTGCTATCACAGTTTCAGCGGTTTTTCGCACCTTATTTCAAAAACACCGTGCTGCGCATGAGCACAACCGATCCGATCACGCTGAGCGATCTGCCAGTTTCAGTCTTGGATCAGTACAGTAATAAAACGCGCGAAAAGTTTTTGGTGACGGTTTATCCGGCGGGACCCTTGTGGGAAGATAAAGAATTCCTCGAGCGCTTCAACGCTGATCTGGATCGTGTCAGTCAGCGCGCCACAGGCTCGGCGCCTTTGTTCACGGCACTGATCAGTATTTTTGCCCGTGATGGACGAAATGCCGTGCTGCTGACTGTGATGCTCGTATTTGCATTGCTTTGGATTGATTTTCGCAAGCCGCAATACGCGCTGCTCGCCATGATTCCGCTCGCAGCCGGCATTTTCTGGATGGTCGGTTTGATGAATCTGGTTGGCATGCAATTTAACTTTGTCAATCTGATCGGCCTGCCGCTTATCATCGGCATCGGCATTGACGACGGCGTCCATCTGATGCATCGCTGGAAAATTGAAGGGCACGGACATATGCGGACTGTGTTTGCCGGCACGGGTAAAGCGATCCTGCTGACATCCTTGACGACGATGTTTGCCTTTGGTTCGCTCATATTTTCCGCTTTTCGAGGCTGGGCGTCTTTTGGCGCCGCGCTGACCATAGGTGTGGGGGCATGCTTTTTGACGAGCATTATTTTTCTGCCAGGTGTTATGGGCTTTCTTGAGAGAAAAGTGGTGCACCAGCCTGAAAAAGTGCGAGAGGTTGAAGAAATAGAAGCATAATTAAGCGGCGAGATCATTACGTGCTGCAACAGCATCAGACAAGTTTGATGTTAGTGTGCGAAGCATCGGGAGTCCGTTCGTCTACGGCTTTCCCCTACTCTGTGATGCGGATTCAGAGTGCGGGTAAGTAGGATGAAAGGTGGTTTCGCCTGAAGAAAATGGTGCGATATGGGACCGGTGAGAGTTCCACGTCGCCCTCCTGGACTAAAGTCACCCGGATTGGGACAGCAAGGGCTTAATTTGTCTTGATGATTTGCAATACTTTCGTTCCGAATACATCCGTTCCCTGGTCGAAATAGAACGGGGCGAAATCAGCGCCATGGAGCGACAAGTCGTTGACAGTCGTGACAAGCATTAGATTTTGAGCAGTCATGTTCAGGAAACCTTTGAATCGTAATTGTCCTTCGGGGAACGGTTATCCGGTCGTATTGCCGGTTTTGGCGGCAGTTGGAGATTTATCATCATTTTTGGCGTGATAATCATTGTATGGATGTTTATCAATAGCCTGCTTTTAGCGGTCAAACCATTCGATCCATATCCGTTCATTCTGTTGAACCTGATGCTCTCCTGTCTCGCTGCTATGCAGGCGCCGGTGATCATGATGAGTCAAAATCGTCAGGAAGCCAAAGATCGGTTACGCTCGGTACACGATTACCAAGTAAATCTGAAAGCAGAACTTGAGGTCTGGCAATTGCATTAAAAAGTCGATCACCTGCTGCGGCAGCAATAGGAGCGCCTCATGGAGATACAGGAAATCCAAATGGATTTGATGGAAGAGATTCGTAAATTAAAATGATGGATTCAGACAGTCTTCTGTCTTTTTGCCGGTCAGCAGAGCGATCATATTATCCGCTGCGCGGCGCCGCTGGGCGACGGACGTTACATTCGAATGCCAGGCGTAATGGCCGGTGGCGATGACGCGCGGGTGGCGCAGTAGGGGCGCTTGTGCCTTCTCGGGTGGTTCATCCTCAAAAACATCAAGACCGGCGCTGTGGATACGTTCTTTGTCCAGTGCAGCTGCGAGCGCCTGGCGTCAATCCGTCCTGTTGAGCAAATCCGGAATTTTCGCACTGCCTTTGACGTTTACTCACTCAAAGACAACATGAAGTGAAAACAGACGCAATGATCACCATATCCGTTAAACGATGGATCCTCATACTGTCCGGCAGCCTCGCCCTCAGCCTCGGTTTGCTAGGCATCTTTCTGCCTCTGTTGCCGACGACCCCCTTTGTGCTCATCGCTGCAGCCTGCTATGCGCGCAGTTCGCGCCGTTTGTACGTCTGGTTGCTGCAGCATAAATGGTTCGGACCCTATATCCGCAACTGGCGCGAACACAAAGCGATCCCCAGGCGCTCAAAAATCATCATTCTCCTGCTTCTGTGGTCCACGCTCAGTCTCACTGCATTTTGGGCAGTTGACATCCTTGTTGTGCGTCTCATCCTGCTGTTCATTGGTTTAGGCGTGACGTGTTTCATTCTGACCGCGAAAACCATGACAGATGCTACAAGAACTGAACATGGATGACAATCTGATGAAAAAGTATAGCATTTTTCTACTGATCTTTGCATCGACCGCTCTGTCAGGCGAGTATGAGTGGATTGATTTTTACACAGGCGGCTCAGCCGAAGGTACTTATATTTGGACATGGGGATTCGCAGAAGAGCCCGGGCCAGTTGAGGATACGGGATTTACTCCCGGGACAGCAGCAGTCGAGGTAAAATGGGGAAAAGCCGAAGGTTTCGACGCGGGCTGGACATCCTATGGCGTCTATTTTGGTGATATCGGCTTTGATATTGAGGATATTGTTCCGGATTCCGTGTACTTTAAACTGAGAGCTCCGGAGGGCGAGGGAGAATCCGATCGATTGGTTGTCTGGCTCTACGATCCGCGTAATACAACTTGGGATAATGCGCTCTTTTATGAACTGGACAATTTCCAGATTTTACAGGACAAAGAGTGGCACCAATTCAGTGTCTCTTTATGGGATTTTCAAGTGAACGTTGATGAGATAGATTATACCAATATCATTGCCGTCAGCTTGGAACGTCCTGCAGAGGACGAAGACACGAAATTTCCATTAATGTACATTGATCATGTGTGGATCGGGCTTCCCGATTTTGTTTCTGTTGATGAAAGACCACCAACCAGAATAAACAGTTTTTCTCTGCAACAAAATTATCCAAATCCGTTCAATCCGGTCACCACGCTTTCCTATTCCATTCCTGCCATTCTGCCAGTGACCTTGAAAATTTACGACACCCTCGGCAAAGAAATCGCGACCATTGTTGATGAGCAACAAAGCGCTGGCACGCATACCGCCTCCTTTGGTGCGGCAGACTTGCCCAGCGGCATATATTTTTGTAAATTACGGGCAGGTAGTCGATTGATCGACACGAAAAAAATGATGCTCCTAAAGTAATTTCAATGGCCCTGTCGCTCTCATAAATAGCGAGAATATAAATGAATGAGCGAGCAGGCAAAGGAATCGGTCATGACGATGAAAATCAAAATTCTGTCATTTCTATTCATGATGCCACTCATGGCTCAAGACGTCGTTCATCTGTGGATGGATACACCGCCTCATTCAAAGCCAAACTCGCTGGAGGAATCGCTCATCGAATCATGGGGCGTACCATGTGCAAAGAACGTGACGATACCGACATTGACAATCTATCGTGCTCAGGGTGAAGAGTCCGACCATGCCATGATCATTTTGCCAGGTGGCGGTTACGAACTTTTATCCATTGTCGCCGAGGGTCAGCTCATCGCAGAATCGCTGGCATCGCAAGGCATTGTTGCGGCGGTATTGAAATATCGACTGCCATTGCTCGCTTCATCCGATCAACCGCACCTCCTTCCCATCACCGATGCACGACAAGCCATCCGTCTCATGAAATCCATGGCAGAGGATTACAGCTTTGATCCGACAAAAGTCGGTCTTGTTGGCTTTTCCGCCGGCGGGCATTTAGCTGCAACCGCAAGCGTCCTGATATCAGAAAATGAGAACGAAAATCCTGATTTTTCGGCCTTGATCTATGCCGTGACGACATTAGCTCCTGAAAATCAAAAATGGCTTGAAGAATCACTCTTCCATCGTCCTATGACCCTTGAAGAGAAAAAAAAGTATGCGCTCGTGAGCCAAGTTACAGCGTCAACGCCGCCGGCATTTCTGCTACATGCTTACGATGATGATGTAGTGCCCATTCAGGAATCTCTTACATACGCCGCTGCTCTGACGGCCGCGGGTCAGGATGTCGAAGCGCATTTTTTTGCCAAGGGTGATCACGGATTCGGAGTGGGCAGACCAGAAGACGGCACCTCCCAATGGTTGGATTTGCTGGCGAACTGGATCAAGCGGCAATAACAAAGCTGATCGTAACGATATTTTCAATATTTATGAAAAAAACACTTTTGCTCTTCTTGTTTTTATTTTATAACAATGCGACATCGGCTGAAATCTCCCTGCAACTGGACAAAGGCTGGATCATGAAAAGCGGCGACAACCAAGAATGGTCCAGTCCCGATCTTGACGACAGCAACTGGCAGACCATCCAAGTGGGTGTGCCGTGGGAAGATGCCGGCTATATTGAGTACGATGGATTTGCTTGGTATCGACTCAAATTCATAATACCCGCGGACTGGCAACAGCTGGATGAAAATGATTTTTTAAGCCTCGAGATGGGTGCCATTGATGATGCCGATGTCACTTATTTTAATGGAAAAGAGATCGGCGCTACAGGCTCCTTGCCGCCGGACTATCAGTCGGCCTATTACACCCTGCGATTTTATCGGATTCCAAGGAGCATCATTCAATGGGGAGAGACGAATGTGCTGGCTGTGCGCGTCTATGATGGTTATGGCGATGGCGGACTCTGTCAAGGACCATTTATCTTGAGGCAGCCGCAGTTCAATGATTTGATCAGCATGAAAAAATCAATGGTTCTTGGTTATGAGCCGGAAAAGATCATCATTCCATTGACACGGCAAGCGGATTTCGAGACGTTTTGGCAGCAACGCAAGGAGGATTTGCTGCAGGACGATGTCTGTCCTCCACGGATTTCTTTCGCTCCTTATAATAAAATCACGTCGACAAAAGAATATCGCGTCTATGCGTTTGCAGGACATGCTGTTTGGCATGAACAAGAAAAGGTAAAGGATGAAGGGATGGCGAGAATGTTGGGGATTGAAAAAATTGAATAAGAGCTTTACAAAAGACTGGGGATTCATTACCTTTCATTATGTATCAAATAAAATGTACTATTTCAATGGACAAAAGAAAATCAATTCGATGGCTCGTAGTTTTTTTTCTTATTATCTCTTTCGGACATGGATGCTCCAAATCGGTCAGCGAACCAGAAAAACCAAACGAAAAAACACCCAAAGACAGCCCAGTGCAGTTTTGGCTCAGCGATCCCGGGCAGAACATTAAATTCGCCGAGCAGACGGCCCATATCGATACCGGGAAAATTGCCGACGCTGGTGGCATCAAAGTGAGTCCGGAGTTGCTCCGGCAGGAGATGGATGGATTCGGATTTGCCTTAACCGGCGGCAGTGCTTTGCACATCCATCATATGTCCGCAACAAGCCGAAGTGCTTTACTGACCGAATTATTTGATTGCTCGGGCAACAACATCGGCGTCAGCTATTTAAGAATCAGCATTGGCTCATCTGATTTGGACGAAAAAGTCTTTTCATAT
>RQOI01000530.1 GCA_003854995.1 Candidatus Zhuqueibacterota bacterium | reverse complement strand
GTTGTTGGATTATTTCAAAATCACTTTCAATTTCTGCGTCGTCTTTATCCAGGCGCGCGATCTCGCGTGCAAGTATAATGCGGTCGTTGATAAACCTCTCGAAGTTTTCTTTCGGCAGAATATCGCCTAAGCGTTTTAAAACTCGTCCGCGGGAACAGTAAAGAGATTTCAGTCTTTCCAGTTGAGTTTTACCCGGCTGGCTGCGGCTCTCTTTGTAGAGCTCATTTAATCTCTGGTAATAGTAATCGGTTTTCTTTGCAGACTTGAAGCATCTGTAAATGCAATAAGCCAGCGCGGAAACCAGAATCGATATGAGAAGAATTTTCATACTGCCTCCTTGTGTGTCTGTGTGTATTTGAGAAAATCTTTTAAGTCTTTTTCAGATAGCTTGAGCTCGCCCGATGCCAGGCGATCATCGATAATCGAAACCATGCCGTTAATAACTTTTGTAAGTTCCAGCGCATTGCAGGAGCGTGTGGAGACGCGACGCCCTCCGGTTTCGCGTTTGATAAAGTTTGCGATTGCCTGCCAGTCCCAACCCAACAGGTATCCGAGCTTTGCGATCTTCTTCTGCAGGCGGTCGTTGCGCGTTATGCGCGACTGAACCATTTTCTGTGCGAGACGCTCGAGCGCTATGTAAACGAGATTCAAATATTCGAGATCGATGTCCTTACAGCTCGTCTTGCCGTCGGCTATACTGGCAAGAATTGAACGGTAAGTATCATCGTCGAGATTCAGATCCCGTTTTAAGACATGTATTCGTTTTATGAGAGCTGTTCGTATCATAACTCAATCCATAAGCCAGCCGTAACCGGCGCTTAAACATTCGCTATCGATCTTCTTTTTATTCCTTAGTTGCATTTCGTCGTAGGCGCGTGCCATTAATGCCACAAGCGATGCGACTCCGAATTTTTTTACTGCCCAGGCCCAGGCTTCTTTTAACTCGTCACGGTCCAGTTTATTCGGCCACAAGGCAGCGATCTTGCGGGCTTCTTCGAAACTGATGTCGCCCACCTCGCGCTGTATCCTTATGCGCCGGCGCAAGTATCCGAGCAATGGATCCTGTAAAACTTTTTTCAATCTTTCGGTACCTATGAGGACAATAGAGCAGCGTTCGCTGGATTCTCCGCCATGTATGTCTTTCAGGATGGCGAGCGTTTTTGGGCGAAGGTTATCTGCTTCGTCCACGACCAACTGGCGGGGCTTACGCTGCAGCGCACGGATAATTGCCGATAGCTTATCATCCTGCGAGCCGGCCATTTGTGATTCGATATTCAATGCGTCGGCAATCCGGTGCAGTAACGATGCCGGTGTAGTTGTAGATGTTAATTCTACGTAAACGGCGAATTCAGAATTAAGCGCTACGAACCGTGCTGAAGCTTTTGATTTTCCGCATCCAAAATGTCCGGTGATACGGCAGATTTCTTTTCGCTTCCAGGAAAGCATCATCGTTGCGTGGATCTCTTTTACGACGCTTGTTTCCACGATTGCATTCGTCGCGATCCAGTTACGATAGAAGCGCGCCAGAGCATCGTCTATCTTATCTCGATCACCTTCGTATGTATCGCTTAACGCCTGGGATATAACCGATATTGAAAAGCCGGTGAACTTTGAGATCTGCCGCTGCGAGACATCTGCGCTTTCTACGAGTTTACGCAGCGTGTCTTTAATTTCTTCTATGCTGTCGTTATACTGAGACTGTTCAACCAGCGATAGTTTATTTATGTTCTGCATTTATATCCTCCTTCGTCAAACTCATTTTATCTTATCATTGACCGCGGCAAGCGATAACGGAATTGCCGGTGCTTTCTTTCTCTTCTCGCGTGCGTCGCGGTTTCGCTTTTCTGTCTTCAGCTCCTCTGCTATTTCTTTCGATTGCGCTTCCAATCCGGTCAGGTGCGTTATTGTCGACGCGTTTTTCTTGAGCAGCTCGCCGGGTACTGCTTCCATATTTAGCAGCCGTCCTTCGAGCGCCATCATACGCGCTTCGCGGTCGCTGATACCTGAGTGCATCTGTTTAATTTCTTCGCGTAACTCTTTAACATTGTGCTTCCGGTCGTGAAGTATTTTCTGCCAGCCGCGTTCCGACTGGCCGAACATTTCTTTGTTGCTTGCAACTGCCGCAAAGACACCGTCGACGTAAATGCTTACTAGTCCCATATCGTTCGGATCGTAATAAACGTCGGCCGGCTTGTCGTTATACTGCATAAGCTGTTCGCTGTAGTACTCGGCTCCGAGAAGTGTTATCTGGCAGCGGCGTATTTTTCTCGAGTCGGCTTTCATCATTAGAAAATCGAGCACATGCATATCTATCGATCGCTGACGGATCTGGTTTGTCAGATATACCTGCAGAGGCGTTTGGGAATTAAGCGAGCGATGCGGCCGGTTGTTGTAGGAATTTACCGCCAGGGCGATAGCAGCATCGAACTCTTCGACACTCAATAGCGCACAGGACTTAAAATCCTGTGCAAGCGAGTCTGGTTTATTCTGATATTTATTACCTTTGTACCCGGGCAAATGGCGAGTCATTTTTTGGATCGTGCCGAACCAGCGCTCCATCTGTGCCTTTGATTGCCCGTGATATGCAATCGTATAATGAAGAGTCGTGATTCTTTGGACGCTCATGCGGGCGTTGTCGTTAAAGTCTATTTTACCGAATACCCGCTGCGTGTATTTAGAGCGGTAATCTTTGCCGTTATCGATCATTATATTCTCAGGCAAAGTGGAAACATTCACGCGCTCGAACTTTGAACCGGTAAATGCTTTTATCTGTGAACCGGTAACGCCGTTGTGGAAAGCAAGAGCTACGGTCTGAGAGTTCGGCTGCCAGCTTAAGTGATAACCGACGATCAATCTTGTTCGCATATCGATAAATGCAGTTATCCAGCGGCGGTCCGGTTTGCCCTCTTCGTTTAAAACCATGAAGTCGAGCTCGGTATGGTCTCCTATCCACATCTCGCCGGGATGCATAGATTCGACATCGCGTGTTATGTACGGCTGCTCGTGCGCTTCGAAATCGTTCTTACGCATGCGCGAGGCGCGCGCGGCAAGCGAGGAGCGTACAAAACGTTTCAGGTATGAGCGTATAGTTGCCTCCGCCGGCAAATCTTCTTGATCGGCTATCGCGTGATCCGGCGATTTTATGATTAAAGATTTTTTGCACATCGCAATCAGTGCATAGTAACAATCCGTTGCAGACATGTTCTCGCGCGTATAAAGAGAGCGGATATAATTTTCAAC
>RQOI01000529.1 GCA_003854995.1 Candidatus Zhuqueibacterota bacterium | reverse complement strand
GTCTCTCCGACAACGGCCTGCCAGGAGGCGCCGTCATCCCGGCTGATGTCGAGCGTGACATCGCCGATGACAAACTCGGCTGACCAGCGGATTCTCTCGGTCGAGCCGATACGCCAGGTCTCGCCGCCGTTCGGCGCAATGACGGTGAGTTTTGGCGTGCCCTTAATTTTGAACACGGCATCGCTGGTATCCGAGGCTGTGGATGTCAAATCGCTGATGCGGATGAGGCACTCATCGGACGGCGGTATAGTCACCTGCCAGTCGAATTCGCCATCGTCGGTTGTGCTCTCCGCCAGCACGCTCCAGCTCGAACCGGCATTGCGACTCAACTCGATGCGGACCGCATTGCCGCTGTTTTGCGATTCCCAGGTGATGGTCTCGGTCTGACCCGTCATCCAGGTCTCACCGCCGTTCGGTCGCGTGACTGTGATGACCGGCGCCATCGATTCGGTGATCTGAAAGGGCGCGTCGCTGCGGTCTGTCGGCGCACCATCCGCATCGGTCACTTTGACGAGACAAGTCGCCGAGACCGGTCCGCTCACCTGGTCGATCGCATAGGTGTAGACGCCGGCGTGCGGCTGAGGCGTCACCGCCGTCGCGATATTCGTCCAGGTCGCACCGTCGTCGCGACTCAGCTGCAGGTTGAAGGACGGGCTGGTGTTTTCCGCTGTCCAGGTGATGTTTTGCGCCGAATCGATCGGCCAGTTCTCGCCGCCGTTGGGGGAGAGAAGTGTGACGGACTCTTCTGTTGCGCTCGCACTGACGAATTCAATATAGTCGACGCGGGCGTGTTCGCCGCCATTGCGGGTCGCCCGCAATTCAATCGTGTCGTTCGTCGCCAGGGTGAAGGCGCCGATGTGGCGATAAAAGGCAATATCAGCGGCCACGACGTCGTCCCATGTCCATTCCGCAACCTGCGCCCTGTTGATATAGACGGCGCTCGTGCTGTTGCCGTCCGTTTCGTCCACATAGCGGATGTACAGGTCATAGTCAGCGGGGGGGAGATTGGAGAGATAGGTTATGCTGCCCGTCGTTGATGTTTCGAGTTGCACGACTTGACCGTTGCTCGATTCAGAGCGATCTTCCACCGTGTACCCGCCGGAGAGCCGGGCGTATTCAGCCTCGATCCGTTGCTGCGTCAGGGCTGAGCCGGAGATGGTGAACGGCGCGTCGCTGATATCACTCACCCTGGACTGGTCTGATTTGATGCGGGTCACGCGCACCAGCGCGATCGAAGTGGCTCGATCGGGCACGGTCCAGGTGAAGGCCCCGGAATTTTCAGCGTCCGCCGCGATGGCGTCCCAGGTGATGCCGCCGTCGACGCTCAGTTCCAGTTTGATGTGATCATCGGCTTCTGCGCCGGTCCAGCGAATGGTGGAGGAAGAGCCGGCTTCCACCATCTCACCGCCGTTCGGCGCGAGCAGCGCGAATGGCTGTTCGCCGGAGAGGTAGAGACAGGTCTTGCCGGCGTCCGTGCCATTGTCATCGTTCTGCAGCGCCGAAATGAGCAGATCGACCAAGCCGTCATTGTTAATATCGCCGCCACCGGCGACGGAAAAGCCGAAAGCATCGCCGCCATTTTCAGCGCTGAAAAGGAGATCGGCATCGGCGAACGCCAGCTGGGTTGGCCAGTCCGGTCGTCCGTAAAAGCCAAAGGCTGCACCGGCGCGTGCGCCGAGGAGATCATCGGTGAACTCGGAGATGCCGATGACAAAATCGTCATAGCTGTCGCTGTTCAGATCGCCCAGCGAGTGCATATCGTAGCCGATTTCGTCGGTCAGAATCTGCGGCAGGGTGAAGATGACATCGGCGGCGTTGTTGATCGGCTGATCCGGCGTCAGACTGAGGTTTTTGCCGAGGAGCAGGAAAGTAGTGTACTTTTTATTCGCCATGAGAATATCGTCATAGCCGTCTCCATCGACATCTCCAGGCCGCGCAACATTCCACCCGAATTCGGCTTTGTTTTCTTGGCCAATCCACGAAGCATCGGCCTGACTCAGGGGCGTGTCCAATTGCCAGCCCGACTCTTTGCCGAGGATGAGATAGACCTTGCCGCCGTAGGTCAGATTTGCAGGCGCGCGGTTGGCGCCGATGATGAAATCGGCCAGACCGTCGCCATTCACGTCGCCGACGCCGGCGACTCGATGGCCGGCCCAATCGCCGGCGGCCTCTGCCAGGAACGAGGCGTCAGCGCTCTCTTCCATCTTAGCATTGGCAGACCAGGCGGCGCGCTTTTTGCCGAAAAAGAGATAGACCTTGCCCGCATCAACACCGACCTGCGAGTGAAAGCCGGCGCCGATGATGATGTCATCGTAACCGTCGCCATTGACATCGCCGACGCCCTTGACGTGCGCCGCCTCGGCATAACTGACCGTGCCTTCGAGGGAGGCGCTGGCGCTCTCGAGGGCCAGGGTGCCACTATATTTGCTTTCACCGCCGAAAAAGATATAGACTTTGCCAGATTTTGTCTGGATCCCATCGACGACCGCGTTGTACTTTTTGATGCCGATGGCAAAATCGACATAGCCGTCATTGTCGATATCGCCGATACCAAAGGCGTCGTGCGCCGCTTCCTGGCCATGCTCGCCGATGAAACGGGCGTCGGCCGTGGCGAGGTCGACCGTGCCGTTAAAGCCGGCGCCGCGTCCGTAAAACAGATAGACCGAGCCATTGTTCTGCGATGTCGTATTCGCATCCCACAGCGGCGAGGTGATGATGAAATCATCAAAGCCGTCGTTGTTAATGTCACCCAATATGGCGACGTGATGTCCGGACTGATCGCCGGCGTTTTCGCCGGCAAAGGTTGCCGTGGCCGGCAGGTTCCCGCTGATGCTCTGCGACAGGCCGAGCAAAGGGAGCACCAGAAGAGCCGAGAGAAGAATGCACGTGTGCTTCATCTATTCCTCATGCGTTATGAAAGGTTCACCTTTTTTGTTCAATTCTACAACACCTGTTCCGTCGCAAGCCTCACAATCCTGAAATTCGACGCCCGCGGTTATATCGTTTCAAGATATTGTTATTCTGTTGCTTAAGTTGCTTTTATTGCTCACAACTCTTACTTTTATGCAAAAAACAGACCATGGATGTGCAAAGGCTGAAATATCGAGGCAGTCGAGGCGAGAAGACCTTACTGCAAATCGTAAAAGGTCAGTTACGGGCAGCCACGTTGACAAAAGCGTAACATAGAAGATAAATAATATAACCACCGAGAACGCCGAGTACCACAGAGGAAAAACAGACGTTTTATTCTTCCACAATGGTGCCTAGCGTGAACGTGATAAGTTTTTTCAAAGTTTTGTTTCATTTATTTTCTCAGCGGTCTCGGTGCCCTCGGTGGTTTGGATATTTTTGGTTGCGGCCAAAGGTCTCACCAAGTTGATCTTTTGCGTCTTTACCAGAAACTGACCTCTTGCCGTAAATCTTAAAAATAACTTGACTTTTATACAATTATTTTGTTAATTCAAGGTGATTAGTGGTAAAATTTGGTGAAATAAACCAACTAGAGTTATTGTTGTGGTGAATGATGTCTGAATTAAGCGGAAGAAATACGGTGTCTCTGGACCCGAAGGGCCGGCTGGCGATTCCTGCTCGATTTCGCATGGCTTTTCCTGCAGACCAGCAAAACGACATTATTCTCACACGTGGTTTTGATCCATGCATAACGGGGTATTACAGTGACAGCTGGCAAGAGTTTCAAAAGATCTTTTATGGCAACGAGCTGTCGCGGGAAGAGATGGACCTCATCGAACGCGAGTTCGTGGGCCGTAAACTGGAATCGACGTTTGACAAACAAGGGAGAGTGACGTTGCCGCCGCACCTCATCAAATACGCCCATCTGGAGGGCTTGAGTGAGGTGACGGTGATCGGAATCCGAAATCGAATCGAGATTTGGAATCCGAATGTATACGATGAGATCAGAGCCGAAAAAGAGCAGGTGATTCAGGGCTTGAGGCAAAAACTACGAACGAGCTGACGAGCTTGAGAGAGCCATTTCACAAATCGGTGTTGCTGGAGCAAGTGCTGGAGTCTCTTGCTGTGGCCTCTGGTCGAGTTTATTGTGATGTGACATTGGGTGATGGTGGGCATTCAGAGGTGATTCTGAAGCGTCTGAATGGGACGGGGATGGTGATCGGCATTGACCGAGATGCACAAGCCATAGAGCGAGCGCAGCATAGACTGGCACCATTTGGCAATCGATTCAAAGCAGTCGTTGGTAATTTTGCAGAAATCAAAGAGCTACTGAGGACGAACAATATTCAGGCAGTTGATGGATTTGTTTGTGATTTAGGTGTGTCTATGTTGCAGATCTCTGAACCAAGCCGCGGTTTCATGTTCTCCGCCGACGGCCCCCTCGACATGCGAATGGAGGGCGCCGGCCTTTCCGCCGCAGAAATAATCAACGATTACAGTCAAAACGAGATCGCCGATATCATCTGGCGCTACGGTGAGGAGCGACGCGCGCGTCACATCGCTCGCGCCATTGTCACGGCTCGCGCCGGACAGCCGATAAAGAGCACGGGTGAGCTGGCGTCCATCGTCCGTCGCGCTGTCGGCGAGAGGTACATCGTCAAAACTCTTGCCAGGGTGTTTCAAAGCTTCCGCATCTATATCAATGACGAGCTCGGCAGTCTCGCGCGCTTTTTGTCGCAGGCAGTGGAGCTGCTGAATTGTGGCGGCCGTCTGGTCACCATAGAATATCACTCGCTCGAATCCAGAGTGATCAAAGACTTTATCTATCGCGAGACGCATCCGTGCACCTGTCCGAAAGAGCTGCCGCGCTGCGTCTGCGGCCGGACGCCGAGGATCCGCATCGTGCACAAGCTCGTCAAGCCCGCTGAGGGTGAGATCAGAGCGAATCCGAGCGCCCGATCAGCCAGGCTACGAGTCGTCGAGAAAATCGCATGAAGCCGCAAAAGAAAATTGCTCCGATCAATCAACGCGCCAATCTCAAATTTGGCAAAAATGCCATGATTGTGTTGGGGCTTTTTGGCGTTTACTGTTTTGTCAATGT
>RQOI01000528.1 GCA_003854995.1 Candidatus Zhuqueibacterota bacterium | reverse complement strand
TGCCAGGTAGCGCAGATAGCGTTTCACGTTCCGCAAGCACAGGCAGAACAGCCAAATCACTCCGATTGACGGTACCATCATATAGCGTGCCGAGATCTTAAATGGCCAGAGGTTGGAGAATGCCAATCCTACGAAAGGAACCAGAAAGAATGCGGTGAGCGACAAGGGGACAATGTTTTTTTTAAAATGGGTGGCGAACAGATAAGAGATAAGCGAGACAAATGATCCGATTCCGATCAGCAGACATGTCGGGTTCAGGATTTCCGGATTGAACGTGAATTTGGCAAAGCCGATCGGGAAGAGCAGGATCCGCACATAATACCCCAACGCGGAAAACAGCAAGCGAAGATTCGCGAACAGCGTGGGCATCGGCTGCGTCCCCAGCGATATCAGCTGCAAGGCCGAATGTTTTATCACGAAAAACGAGATAATAATCAGAATGAAAGCGGATTGACGAAGCCACGATATGCGCTTGTTGCGGTGCCATTCATAAATCGCCAGGATCGGGGAAAAGAAAACAAACGTTTCCTTGGAATAGACTCCCAAAGCGAAAAAAACGAGGGATAATCCATAAAAAAAGCGATTTTTGTCATCCAGATGCAGGTGGAAAAAGATAAGCGCCAGGCATCCCCATAGCAGCAGGAACAAGTCGCAGCGGGAGACGCCCCAGACAACATTGTCTGCGTTCAATGGCAGAAATGCGAATAGAGCGGTGCATAAAATGGCAAAATCCTCAAAAATGACCTGAAGCTTCAGGAAAACAAACAGGCAAAACAGGGCCAATGAAAACAGGGAAATATTGACCAGGCGAATGCCAACGTTTTGGAACCCCCACAACCTGTTTTCCAGCATCATGGATAAATTCATGATCGGGCGATAATAAAAGCTTCGTTCATTTTCGCCGAACTGGCCCTGGATGTATCCGTAGCGGAAAGCGTCGGTCAATGGCCGGTTCTTGTTCAGCAACAGGCTGCCGGCGGCGAAATTCTTCGTGTCCCAGATCAGATCGTATTGCAGGGTGTGGCGGTACAATCCGAACATGGAAACGACAATCAAGAGCAGGAAAACCGCTTCTTGCCTTGAGAAGTGAATCCGGCTGTGTCGGAGGCTGTGGTCTTTGGCCGGGACGATGGTTTCGCTCATTTTGATCTGGGATCGGCGGGTTGTTTGCGGTTTCTGAAAAAAAGGCAACCATTGAATATTGGAATTGACACAAAGGTTCGGCCAAGCCGGAAAAAAACCAAGTCAAGCATGCGGTTGATTGGACGTCTCCTCGCCGCGCAGGGAGTGGGGCCCGGCGCCGGTGATCCTCACTTTAACGAACTTGCCGGCCGGTGTGCGCGAGGCGAAGTTGACCACGCGCTGGCTCTCGCTGCGGCCGATCATCTCGCCGGCCTTCTTCGGGTGTTTTTCGCAGACGAGCACGTCGATCGTCTCGCCGACCAAGCGGAGGTTGTTCTTCAGCTGGATCCGGGCCTGCTTCTCCTGCAGCGCGATCAGCCGCTCCCTGGCCTGCGTTGCCGGCAGTTCCGCCTTCCAGGCGGCAGCCCGGGTGAACGGCCGCGGCGAGTAAATGAACGAGAATACCGACTCGTATTCCACTTCGTCGAGCAGCGACAGGGTCAATTGGAAATCGCGCTCGCTCTCGCCGGGGAAACCGACGATGAAGTCGGAGCTGAACTTCATCTCCGGCATGGCGCGGCGGAAGGCGCGGATGATCTTCAGGTACCCGGCGCGG
>RQOI01000005.1 GCA_003854995.1 Candidatus Zhuqueibacterota bacterium | reverse complement strand
TGAAAATATCAGGCAACGTGGGCAATCTGCTCTAATAGCAGTGCGCCGACCGAGATTTCTTCACTTGTGATATAGCTATAGTACTTGGGGCTGCATTGGCCTGGGCAGGTAAAATTGTCGATCCGCCTTATGCTTTCGTTTTCGCTATCTACTTCAAGATGTTCAACATGACCGCAATTTTCACATGTGATGATCAGCTCTATTTTGCTCATGAGTTCTCGCCTCAATTGCGGCGCGGAACACGGTTGGCGCATTTTCACGGCTGCAATCGACTTTCGTGTTAGATTAGCGCCAGAGTTTTTAGTTTGGTTTGCTATCGTATATCTACAGCCAAATGAGCTGTTTTGCGAATGAGAATCTTGGTTTTTCAGGACGATTGAAAAGTATTGTAATAAACCATATTTATTTGCATCTTTTCAAAAATGATTGGCTAATCTAATTGCAGGGTCAGATATGAAAAAGCAGTGTCTATTACTCATTTTTCTGCTCGCCCTTTTCTCGATCTCGTCGATGATGGCTGCGGAGTGGCCGTCGTTCGAGTCGATTCACAAACCCTGGACGCGATGGTGGTGGCACGGCAATGCCGTCGATTCCGCAGAGATCGATCGGCATTTGCGCGAGTTTGCCCGCGTCGGCATCGGCGGTATCGAAGTGACGAGCATCTACGGCGTTCGCGGTCGAGAGGATGATTCTATTCCATATTTGTCGCCGCGCTATCTGGATATTCTCAACTATACGGCGCAGCAGGCGAAATCGCTCGATCTCGGCGTCGATCTGCCGCCCGGCTCTGGCTGGCGATGCGGCGGACTCGGTCTCGACGCGCGTCTGGCTGATGCGGTCGTCGTCTTTGCAAAGGATACTGTTCGTTCAGGCGAGACCTTTACGCGACGATATGAGGAGGCGCCGCAGGCGATTTACGCGTTTTCGTCGCAGGGGGATAAGATCAATCTGGCAGCAAAATTGCAGGATAATCTGCTCGTCTGGCAACCGCCAGGTGGAACCTGGATTGTCTACAGCGTTTCGCAAAAGTGGTCTGGCGCGCAGGTCAAGCGTCCGGCGCCAGGGGGCGAAGGCTATTCATTCAATCCCTACTCGCGCGCATCGACGCAGAGCATGCTGCGGCCGCTCACAGCCGCTTTCGATCAGCTGCAGAGGGAGAATGTTCGCTCTATTTTTCACGATTCTTTCGAGTATACCGGCAACTGGAGCGACAGCTTTTTCGCCGAATTCAAAGATCGGCGCGGCTACGACTTGCGGCAATACCTTCCGGAGCTGGAGGGCGTCGGCGCTCCGGAGATCGTGCGCCGCGTCAAATGCGACTATCGCGAGACAATCGCCGATCTGGTCCGCGAAAATTTTATCCTGCTCTTGAAAACATGGTCAAATGAGCGCGGCTGGAAGCTGCGCAATCAGTCGCATGGCTCGCCGGCCAATTTGCTGGACCTCTATGGTTTGGTCGATATTCCGGAGATCGAGATCTTTCGCTTTGATCGCGATCCGCGCGTCCTCCGGTTCGCCTCCTCAGCCGCGCATGTGACGGGCAAGCCGCTGGTCTCGGCGGAGAGCTTTACCTGGCAGGATGAGCATTTTCATGTGACGCTCGACACGATGAAACGATCCGCTGACCTCCTGTTTGCCTGCGGCATCAATCATATCTTTTTTCATGGCACAGCCTATTCCCCGCAGGATGCAGAATGGCCAGGCTGGCTTTTTTATGCCTCGTCGCAGATCAATCCGCAAAACACCATCTGGCGCGATCTGCCCGCCTTCAATTTGTATGTCACGCGCTGCCAGTCGCTGCTGCAGTCTTGCCAGCCGGATAATGATCTCCTCATCTATTGGCCGGTCTACGATGTGTGGTCGGATGCCGAGGGCTTGAATAAAATGCTCGCCGTCCATCATCCGCAGTGGATCACGCATAATCCTGCCGGCCATGTCTCGGCGCAGCTGGATGAACTCGGCGTGAGCTATGATTTCATCTCCGATGGCCAGATAAAGAGCGCGCGCGCCCAGGGCGGCCGCATCGCCCTCCCCGGCGCTTCCTATGAAAGCATCATTGTGCCGCACTGTGAGCACATGCCTATTGAAACGTTGAACGCTCTACATCTTTTGGCAAAAGAGGGCGCCACGATACTTTTTACGGATGAACTGCCGCGCCAGGTTCCCGGCTTGTTCAATTGGCAGTCTCGCCAAAAACTGCTGGCGGAACTGTCCGGTTCGTTGCGACCCGACGCCAGCGGCGTCCGCATGGTCGGCGCCGGCCGTGCCGTCACTGTCACAGATTTCGAGCGAGCATTGGCCCTCTTGGGCCTGGCGGGCGAGCCTCTTGGCCGGATGAAAAAGCTGGACTGGCATCGCAAACGGGGCGCTTCGGGTCATCTCTACTTTTTCTCCAACCGTGGCGAAAGAATTGACGGATGGATAGAGCTGGGACGCGAGTTTGCCTCTGTGCGCATCTTTGATCCGATGACCGGACAGATCGGCATGGCGAAGAGCCGCGGCGATAACTCCCTCTATCTGCAGATCGAATCCGGCGAATCGCTTTTTTTGCAGACCTATGCTGAGAGCACGAGCGGACCCGAATGGTCCTATTGGCGCCGCAGCGGCGTTCCGCACCATTTGGGCGGCGTCTGGCACATTGACTTTGTCGAAGGCGGTCCGGCGTTGCCGGCATCCTGCCAGCAGAAGGATCTGGCATCGTGGACCATGCAAAAAGAAAAAGAGACATGGCGCTTCGCCGGCACCGCTCGCTATACGTTGACCTTTGATGCGCCGGTCGCCGGGCAGCGATTTTATCGCCTCGATCTGGGGCGCGCCGCCGAGAGCGCGCAGGTCGTTTTGAACGGCGCGGATGTTGGCACGCTGTTCAGCCGGCCGTTTGCTTTGAACGTCGAATTGAATCCGTCCGCGAATCGATTGGAGATATTTGTCACCAACCTCGCGGCCAATCGTATTCGTGATCTGGATCGACGAGGGATCGCCTGGCGGCTGTTTCACGACATCAATTTTGTCAATATAGACTATAAACCGTTCGATGCATCGGATTGGCCGATACGAGAGTCGGGACTGCTGGGACCCGTGACGTTGACGCCGCTCACGAAAATGGAGTTCTGACATGCGACATCACGCAGCTCTCGAATGGGAGGCCCGACTCGACGAAGCGATGCGCGAGCTGGATACTTTTCTCGAAGAGCAATATGACGGCAAGTACGTTTTGCACCCGGCGCGGCCGGCAAAGGGCCAGGCCGCCAATCCGGTTCAGGATGGCCTGTTCGGCGTCACGGCGAGTTTCACCCTGGGATTGGGCTCGACCATTGGCAAGGGTTATGTCGTCGATATCAAAGTTGTGACGCTGCAGCCCGTCGATGAAGAGGTCCGCGAAGAGATCGAGACGCTCGCGCAGAAAAAACTCACCACTTTATTGCCAAAATATTTCCCGGACGTCGAACTGGACATCGCGCGCGATGGCCGGGTTCTTAAAATATTTGGTGATTTAAGCCTGGGAAAAGTGTAGAAGCAATTACAAATTACGAATTACGAATTACGAATTACGAATGAATTCAAGCCAGTCTCATTCGTGTGTAATTCGTGCGAATTCGTGATTGTTGCTTTTTCTTTGCGATCGAGCCTGTCGCAAGGTCGAATCAAAATAGCTTTTGCAGATAATCCGGCGTTTCATCGAAGGCGGTTTTTTTCCGCCTGGCGACGGGGTAGAGGGATTCGTGCGTCTGCCGCGCCGCAGCGACCATCTCTTCATATGGTCGATTGCAGACGTCGAGAAAGCCAATGTTGTAATTCTCGCCATCAAATCGGCCAAGGGCGGACTGGTCATATAAGGTGAACCAGTGCGCGCCGATGCAGTTGGGATCTGCTGCCGCATCTTCCACATAGACTCGATAGGCCTGACCGCGCGCCCGTTGATCTTTGACATGGCCGATGCCGGTCGCCGGCAGTCCGACGTCCAGGGCGCCAAAGTGAAATTCGCCGATCAGGGTGGGCAGACCAAGGAGCGCGCCAATCTCAGCCACCTCTGCATGCGGGATGCGTTCGCGATAGCAGTTCATGCTAAAGACATCAAAATGGCGCATGCCCTTCAGCGCCCATGCCGGCGGGACTCGGTGATAGCGCGCGCCAAGGTTCATGTGGTTGGCATCGACAGCCTTGCAGGCATCCGCGAGCACGCGGAAAAATTCTTCGCACATTCGCTCGCTGAAGGCGGCCAGGTCTGCCAGCGCACCCTGGGTGAACCGCTGTTTCCAGGCGCCGGCGCGCACCTCGTCCAGCGTCACTGCCATCTCCCAGGCCGCAGCGAGGGCGCGATCGTCCGCGTATTTTTGCCCGAGAAAACGCACCAGCTCGTCGCGGGTGGCGCACTCGGGTGTATTGAACAACATGCCGGCGGCCGGCAGCTCGTCCGAGAACCCCCACGTTGGCTCATTCATCAAAAAATAGCCGATGAAGGCGGGATCATCCCGTGTCTCTTCCAACTGCTTGGCGTACTCCTGGGCTTCTTCTCGATAGGTCGGTGCGAACACGTCCGGAAAATCGCGATAAATTCGCTTTGTCTTTGCCAATCTCAATGAAAGCGGCCGCACATAGGGAAAGCCCGCTGCTTTGGCGATCTGCCAATCCGACCAGTTGGCGACCGTGTTAAAGCCGATCTTTTTGAGCTGCGACAGAGCGATCTGCGACCATTTTTCATACCAGCTCGCCGCGCCAAATGCGGCGATGAAATTGCCCGCGAGATAATTGATGTGCGCGGATTCTCCTCGCCGGCTGAACATGTCGCTGTACTCGGGATCTTTTTCCGGCAGCCAGGTGAACGCGGCTTCGAGGCTACGATAGTTAGCCGCCGTGTCCACGCGCACGCAATCGCAGCCGGCCGACCAATAGGCATAGCCGTCCGGATCGACGAGCCACCATCGCTGACCATCGTTGTGCGCGCGAAAGAAACCGCTGGCATCAAATCGTAGGTCGAGCCAGCCGCCCCAGCGCGAAAATCCATTTGGCCAGGCGTTCTCTTCTCTGAGTTGCGCCGCCAGCCTTGTCGTCACCTCCGCGCGACTTTTAGATTTCGCCGGCCATGCATGCAGCGTACTCTGACCCAGCTCATCGATCAGCTTTCCCCGCGGCAGGAGGGGCTTTGCGATCCTTTCCGGCTCTGTTTTGCTGGCAGTCAAGTTAGTCAGGCAGAATCGCACGGGTCGTTCGCCGTTGCGGAGGATCGTCAATGTCATTCGATCGACGCGGGATAAATCGACGCGATCGCCGCCGACCAATGGCTTTAGCCACGCGCCCTCGCGGCCGGCCATCCACATATTCTGGTCCACCCACGCCAGATTGAGGCGAATGCGAGCGGAGCATTGATTCAACAGCTTGTAATTCAGGGTGAATTGCGCGCCATTCTCGCCCTCCTGCAGGGTGATGAGAAAGGCG
>RQOI01000527.1 GCA_003854995.1 Candidatus Zhuqueibacterota bacterium | reverse complement strand
GAGCGATCTTCAAAACTCTATGCCACCTATAACACCGGCATCCCTGACCAGTTCCGCGTCGATATGTTCATAAAAGAGTTCACTGACCGCTGGATGGCAGCGGATCAAATGATGCCGGCAGTGCTGACGGTCATTCTGCCCAACGATCACGGCGCCGGCGAACGCCCGGCCGATGGCTATCCGTTCCTGGAGAGCTATATGTCGGACAATGATCTGGCGCTGGGACGGCTGGTCGAGTTTCTATCGCACACGCGCTATTGGCGGAACATGGCCATTGTGGTCACCGAGGATGACTCGCAGGGCGGCGTCGATCACATCGATGCGCATCGCAGCGTGCTGATGGTCATCTCGCCTTATGGCAAGCGGGATTACGTCGGCCATCAGCACTATAGTTTTGGCAGCATTTTCAAGACGTTCTGGCACATTCTCGGCTTGCCATATCTCAACCAGTACGATTACGGCGCCAGCGATATGGCGGATCTCTTCACCGCTGTGCCGGATACGACGCCGTATAATGCCGTCGCCGTTGATGCCCGCGTCTTTGATCCGGCAAAAGCGCTCGATCCGTTCGATGCGGATTTCAACTGGCGCGCCGTCGTTGAATCGCCGGTGATCGACGATCCGGCGGATATGCTGAAGCAGAGTCAGGAGTACGACGCCGGCGTTCGCGAAGCGACGAAACCAAAATAGGTTGACGGCTCGATATGCAGATGAATATCATTTTAACTTGATATTCAAGATAACCACCGAGAACACCGAGTGCCACAGAGGAAAAACAGACGTTCTTTTCTTCCACAATGGTGCCTAGAGTGAACGTGAGAAACTTTATTAAAGTTTTGTTTCATTTATTTTCTCGGCGGACTCGGCGCCCTCGGTGGTTTGGATATTTTTGGTTGCGGCCAAAGGCCGCGCCAGGAAAATGAAACTGCGAAAGGAGAATTCGTGATGCGAAGAGCTTTGCTGATCATTGCGCCGTTCTTTTTCATCGTCGCGCTCTGTCTGTCTCAGCAGATGAGACCAGCTGACACCGAGGTCTGGGAACCAGAACCGCGCGTTGTGACGCCTGGTGATGTGGATTCAGCGCCGCCGTCTGACGCGATCGTTCTGTTCGACGGGACAGATCTCTCGCAGTGGCAGGACAGGAAAGGCGATCCGCCGCGATGGAAGGTGGAGGATGGCGCGGTCATTGTC
>RQOI01000526.1 GCA_003854995.1 Candidatus Zhuqueibacterota bacterium | reverse complement strand
GTGTAAGACAACAACATCCTCAAGCCGTTATAGTTTTTTTCCGTACCGGCAAAGGTCTCATAACGTGCTCTTCTGAAATAGTGGATATATTCGGCGCCGAGGCCGACATTTTTCCAGATGGGAATGTTGTAGACGACGCTGGCCACGTCCACGCGATCAGTGCCGGCGATGCCCTGTACCGAATTGAAGTGGAAAGCGTTATAGTCGGCATAGAGCGCTCCATAGGTCGGATGAGTGAGCAGCAGATCGATGCGCGCCTTGAGACCAGTGCTGTAATTATAGTTCAAGCCGTGGCTCGATGTCGCATATTCGTTGTTGCTTCCACCCATGAGGATGAATCCGACGTGCGGCGCTGCGGCCAGACGATACCCTTTGCCCAGCTCAAAGCGCGACAGCCAGGCGCCGGCCAGGGTGACCGCGCCGAAATTGACGATGGCGTTATTGATATAGTCATAGTGCTGCATCAGACCGACCAGATGGTTCATCCGCTCATTTTGGCTCGGCAGATCCACGCCGGCCAGCAGGCCGCGCGCCATGATGCCCATGTTGCGGGCGGTATCCCCCTCGCTGGTCCACAGGCGAAAGGTGAAATGATCGAACGGCTTGCGTTCCGCTTGCATCTCCAGCGGTCTTCCGTACTGCAGGGTGAGGCTCAACGCCGGTCTGACCTGCGTCGCTTCGATGTCGGCGCCACGCCAGTTGCCGCTGCCGCCGATGGCGGCCAGGCCGCTGATGTTCTCGCGGATGTGATTGGTGACGGCGCGATGCTGCAACATGTCACCGCGAATGAGCCGGTTGAAGCCACCCACCGGATTGACCACCGCAGCGCCGATTTCGCGCAGCACGCGATTCGAGCCGGCCGCTCGATCGTCCAGTATCTGCTCGGAAAATCGAAACATGACCTCGCCCAGGGCGATGCCGCCCAGCGTTGTCATCAGGAGATCGTTGTAACTGGGGAATTCGCTCTCCATGAACAGCTCCCACATCATGCTGCCGCCAAAGGAGAATGGGGCTGCTTCCCAGAAAGACAGGCCGTTCGTCCGCGCCGTGTTGAAATAGAGGTTGCCGTGATAAGGATGATCGAAAAAGTTGGTCTTGAACTTGTTGGGATCCCACTCAAAGCCGTGGCGCATATTCATGCCGACGGATTGCCAGCTGATCTGCGACCAGTAGCCATCCAGACCATAGTAGGCAAAGGCCCACACGCTGGCGTTGATGAAGAGGATTTCTGCCGCTGCAATGTCGGCGCGTTTCGGCGGCATGATTTCTTCCCCTGCGGGCCGAGCAGCTCCGACGCAGGTCAACAGTATCACAGCGAAGATGTGGCTGGTTCTCTTCAAATTTTACTCCTTTTCTTCCTCTGCGTCTGCGATTCTGCGTAAATTATCTATTCGTTTTCTGAGCGAATCCAGCAATCATTTTTAAAATAAAATGATTGGACGAAATTTTTGCTTTCGATTTTCATATCAAATAAGGTCGAAAAAACAAAAATAAGGTTTCTCCTGGTTCGACGTTTCATTCAAACCTGCTCTAATGGACGTTTTAGACAATGCCGGATCAAGCCTATGAATTTTACTGAATCGCAATGTTTGGTAATCTGGCACATCAGAATGTCAGGCATAAAAAATGGGGCTACGTTGTCTTCATAGCTTATTTTCATTTTTCGACCTATTTTTCCAAGACATCCATCTTTTCGACAAATGGCAGCGCCGAGGATATTTGCAAAAGAAGGTAATGATTGATCTGCTGATTGGCCTGGAAAAAGCGCACCACCTGTTGCGGCGGGATGACTTTAAGAAACTTTTTCCCGTACTTTTTGTCGAGCTTGGCGAGATTACGATTGTGCTGGGAAAATTCTTTCAACAGTTGTCTCGATTCTTCGTCCGTGAGCACCATGTATTTCTCGGCATATTTTTTGATATCCGCGATCCTGGCGTCCATGAGTCCAGCCTGTTCGACTTCGTATTCCCGATAGAGCGGCCAGAACGCCTCAGCCTCGGCCGGCGTCAGCTCTAATATTTCGGCGATGATCTCCTGGCGTTGCGCGCGCAGATCTTTGCGGATCATTTCCAGCACTGTCTGGGCCATGGTCATGCTGATCAGGATGAAAAACACGATGATTGTGAGGATTGCTCTTTTCATAATGGGCTCCTGCATTTTTCTAATTTGGATTATTCATAAATGCCTCACACAAAGACTCTAAGACACAAAGAAACATAATTTTAGGGTTATTTTAAAAAATGATCCTTGTTTTTCATGCTTTCTTTCGCATGGCATTTAACTCTCATAAAATCAATCTTAGAGTCTTGTATGTTAAAAAAGTTAGTGTAGTAAAAGTTTTTCCTCTCCAGGCAGTGGATCAGTGGCTTAAGCCACTGATCCACTGCCTG
>RQOI01000525.1 GCA_003854995.1 Candidatus Zhuqueibacterota bacterium | reverse complement strand
TTGTGCTGTTGCAGGGCGGCGGTATCGGCGATGACGGTTTCACTCTTCCAGGCGAAATCGCGCACGATGGCGCCGTTCTGTCTGAGGATGAACTGGCCGAGGGTGGTGCCGACGAGGTGGCCATTGCTCTCGGCGAAATTCAAATCGGACTGCATGAATCCATAATAAATTTCGATCAAGACGTTTTCCGCATCCGCATCAAAGAGCGCCCAATCGACGCTCATACGTAATTTCTGAGCGTTGCTTGTGGCAGACAGAAGAAAAAGTAGAACAATGAGTATGAAGTATTTTTGCATGATACGATCCTTTATTCCACGCAAAGACGCAAAAAACGCAAAGGTTCGCAAAGAAAATTCAAAAACATCAGTTTTTTGTCTGTCAACAGCCTGAAATTCATGGAAATAGCGCCCGATTTTTTCTTTGCGTATCCTCCGCGGTCTCTGCGGCTTTGCGTGGGATACGTAAAAACATGAAAGGGTTGGCCCCAAACAGCGGGACCAACCCTCGGATTGCAAATATAGTTATGAACTAAAAGCCAACGGACAGACAGAACCACTGCGTGTCGTTGAAGAACTCGGTGATTTGATACGCATAGTCCAGCGTTAACGGAATGGACTTGCCGAATTTCAGGCCGAGGCCAAAAGCGGGACCGAACAGATAGTCTTCGGTCGCGCTGGCAAAGCCGTTCTCGACACCTTGATCTTCGAGGCCTTCTTTGTAGGCGAGTGAATAAGACGCCCGCACAAAGACAGTGTTTTTAAAGTCAAATTCGCCGCCGATGATGTACTGGTCGAACGCATAGGCGTTATTGACAAACGCGCCCATGACATCCAGTCCCATCATCTCGCTAAAGTTCACGTCGTAGGAGACGCCGATCTTGAGCTGCGACGGCAGGTCGAACGAGGCCGCTGGAATGGCCACGGAGGTCTGCACTGTTCCTGATTCGGTGTTGGGCATGATGACGCGGCGTTCCAGGTCGCTGCCTTCGAACTTCATGTTGCCGCCGTAATTGGTCATGACGACGCCCAGCTTGAGGCCGCTCAACGGACTGATGTATTGCAGGCCAAAGTCAAAGCCGACGCC
>RQOI01000524.1 GCA_003854995.1 Candidatus Zhuqueibacterota bacterium | reverse complement strand
CCAGCGTCTTATGGGGCAGACGATTGGGACCGCAGTCCATGCCGATCAGCTTCATGGTGGCTTTGATGGCCGGCTGTCCGCCATACTTGTAGAACACGCGGACCATTTGCACCGCGCGATACTGCAGTGAGCGCGCTTTATCGAGATCTCTGGCCTCGAAGGCGCTGATGATGCTATTATAGAGCGGAGCGGCAAAATTGAACGTACTGCCCACGGCTCCCTGGGCGCCGGCTGCCAGTGCGCTGAGCATCATCTCATCGCTGCCAAAGAGTATCTCGAATCGTTCATCCAGATCGAGGCACGCCTGCATTTCAAAGACAGTGGGCTTGGTATATTTTATCCCTCTCAGATTGGCTATTTTCTCTTGCCCCTGCTGGAGGAATTCGACCATATCAAAATCCACTCGAGTGATAGCCGGGACGTGATAGTAATAAAACGGCAGCTCAGGGGCCGCCGCGGCGATTTCAGCCATGCAATCGATGAGAATCGTCAGTGAAGTCAACGCGAAATAACTCGGCGGTATCGCTGAAATGGCCGCAGCGCCGGCGCCGGCGGCATGCCGGGCCAAGGCGACAGCCTCTCTGATAGAATTATGCCCGACCTGCACAATGACATCGACGCGGCCCGCCGCATCGATATAGGCCTCGGTCACCTGCTGTCGTTCGCTTGTCGTCAAAAGCGGACCTTCGCCGGTGCTGCCGCACACATAAAAGGCGCTCACCTTTTCGTCGATCAAAAAATCGCTGATCGATTTGATTCTTCCCGTCTCGAGATCGCCGTTCGCTTTGAGCGGCGTGAACACAGCGGGGACAAGTCCTTTGATGCGCTCCATGGCTCCTTCCGTGGACTATTCGCCGGTTAATTGATTTTTAACCAGAACTAAAAGCCTGGATTTTCATAAATAATCCGGGCCAATTGTCTGTCAACTTTTTAAGAACACTCGAGCGCCAGCAGATCAATATAAGCGCCCTCGCAGAGTTGATTCGAGGAAATGCCGAGCTTTTTCATCAAATCGCGAGCGATCGCCTCGCCACTGTCCGCACCCTCTGCATCCGCCAAAACGACCTCCAATTCAATAAAATCCCCCAGATTTTCCACCTGATCGATATGAATGCGCGTCCGGCCGACGAGGAATAACGTGCGATGCTTGCGGACGCGACCGACCTGCCCATAGCCGGAGGACAGGATCTCGCGAAGGGTACCTGGCGCCGTTGTCGCAGAGATGAGATAAAACGACTCTTTCGGTCCTGCGCAATCGCTGCGGCGATAAAAAATGAGTTCTCCCTGAGTAGCTGACAAGGTTCGCAGTTTCATTCGGCCGTTTGGGCAGGAAAAAAACGTGTCGTCCTGGATGATCTCAATCGGCCCCCCATCTGCGAGCGCCGCAACTTGGGCCACAATGGCTGTGACGTTTTCTATGCGGGCTTTAATTTCAATGTTCCGGGCCATAATTCAAGGCTCTTGCCGCCAAAGTTAATCAGCAATCCAAATGCACCTGATTAAAGGATGACCATGATTCCTCTTATCATGGAAATCCTTTCATCCTTCAATCATGGTTCAGACATCTTTAACCTTGATT
>RQOI01000079.1 GCA_003854995.1 Candidatus Zhuqueibacterota bacterium | reverse complement strand
TGGCGCCATCAGACAAGCTCAATATCGGCTGCGTCGGCATCGGCGGCAAAGGCCATTCCGATTCCCGCGATATGCAGGGCGAAAATGTCATAGCCCTGTGCGACGTCGATGAAGAGCGCGCCACCGGCGAGCGGGAAAAAGGCGACTCACCATTTGACTGGTACCCCAAAGCCAATTTTTACAAAGACTATCGCGTCATGCTGGATGCAGAAAAAGAGCTGGATGCGATCACCGTCTCCACACCTGATCATACGCACGCCGTCATCGCCATGGAAGCGATGAAGCGCGGACTGCACGTCTACGTGCAAAAACCACTGACCCACACGATCCATGAGGCTCGCGTGCTGCGGGAAGCAGCGAAGAAATACGGCGTCATCACCCAAATGGGCAATCAGGGCCACGCCGGCGAGGGCGGTCGACTGGTCAATGAGTGGCTATGGGACGGCGCTGTCGGCGATGTCACTGAAGCGCACTGCTGGACAAATCGCCCGGTCTGGCCGCAAGGCATTGAAGCGCCGACAGAAACGCCATCTGTCCCCCCCACTCTTGACTGGAATTTGTGGCTGGGCCCAATGGCCTGGCGTCCCTACCATCCCGCATACGTACCATTTTCATGGCGCGGGTTTTGGGATTTCGGCACCGGCGCGCTCGGCGACATGGGTGCGCATATTCTGGATCACGCCTACTGGGCGCTCAAGCTGAAATATCCGACAACCGTACAAGCCAGTTCATCAGCCTACACGGAAGCGTCTCCACCTGTCGCCTCGATGATCACCTATGAATTTCCACAACGCGATGGCATGCCACCGGTCAGCCTCACCTGGTATGACGGCGGCCTGATGCCACGCCGTCCGGAAATCATCGAGCAGGGCCGCAAGATGGGCGATGGCGGTGGCGGCGTTCTGCTCATCGGAACCAAAGGCGCGATTATGTGTTCAACATACGGTGGAAATCCACGCATTCTGCCGGAATCGAGGATGAAAGAGGTGCAGCAGGAGCTCAAAGAAAAAGGTGGCCCAAAGATTAAACTCGATCGTTCACCCGGCATTGCGGCGGAGTGGCTCCAGGCGATAAAAGAAGGCAAAAAAGAGCTGGCCACAACCAACTTTGACTACTCTGGTCCGCTTGTGGAAACCATGCTCCTCGGTATGGTTGCCATTCGCATGGCTGACAAAAATCTAAAGCTCGAATGGGACGGCGAGGCCGGCAAATTCACCAACCTGGAAGAGGCGAACAACTACCTGCATCAGGAATATCGTAAAGGTTGGACTTTGAGTTTATAAATTGCCCGAACGCAAAAGAAAAAATGTTCGGCGCGATTTTTGAAAGTCGATTTGCTGTGAGTTCATGTGCGTCAAGAACGAAAATTAGAACTGAGCAATATGAAGGAGAATAAAATGAACAAATTTCTTGCCTCGCTCTGTGTCGCAGTGATGCTTTTAGCCATCCCTGTGTTGGACATGGACACAGCCCAGGCGCAGGATGCGAAACTCGTGCCGATTCCGCTTGAATTGCCGAAACCCATGTTCGTCGGCACCCCGACGCCGATGAAAGTTGACAGACTTGAAAAACCATTGGGCAAAATGCGCCCGCCATTTCTGGCGCCTGCGGGCGTCACGAACGTGGCTTTGGACAAACCGGTCACCGGCTCGGATGATCTACCGGTGATCGGCGAACTCGAAATGGTGACCGATGGCGATATGGAAGCAGCGGATGGCTCCTACGTCGAACTTGGTCCATTCGAGCAATGGGTCGCCATTGATCTGGAAAAAGAATATGAAATCTATGCCATCGTCCTCTGGCACTTTCACAAGCAACCGCGCGTCTACTTTGACTGCGTTGTCCAGATCGCCCAGGACGCCGATTTCACCAAAGGCGTTGTCACGGTCTTCAACAACGACATCGACAACAGTCTCGGCCTTGGCAAGGGTGAAGACTGGCATTACGTCGAAACCAATGAAGGCAAGCTCATCGATTGCAAAGGTGCAAAGTGCCGCTACGTTCGCTCATACACCAATGGCAATACCAGTAACGATTTGAATCATTGGATTGAGCTCGCCGTCTTTGGCAAATAGTATTCGCATTGATGAACATGACGCTGCATCGCGCGCAACGATGCAGCGTCTTGTTTTGCCGGGACGAAAGCATGCCTTGATCACCACCTGACCGAATGCGGCGAGGCGGATATGTTGGAGAGGCTGTAGAGCATGTCGCGCAAAATTCATCGCCGCATTCGAATGACTGGGGAATTACAGCCGTTGGAAAAGCAAAAAATGAAGCGCCTCACCCACTTGGCCGCATTCGCGCTGATCCTGCTATTTGCTCTCGCACTGCGCCTGCCCAGATTGGCGCAACGCCCGATGCATACGGATGAAGCTGTCCATGCCATCAAGTTTGGCCAGCTCCTGCAGGAGCAGTACTACGAATACGATCCCATCGAGTATCACGGCCCGACCCTCGTCTATTCGACCCTCGTCTCAGCCTGGTTGAAAGGCCAGAAAACCCTGGCTGAGGTCAACGAAGGGACGCTCCGCAGTATACCGGTCTTTTTTGGCATCGCGCTCATCATCATTTTACTCTGCCTCGTTAAATATCTCAACTGGTCGATCATCCTGTTCGCCGCACTGTTCACGACGATCTCTCCCGCCTTTGTCTTTTACAGCCGATATTATATCATGGAAATAATGCTGGTTTTCTTCACCCTGGCGGCCATCATCGCAGGCTATGCCTGCCTGCAGACGAAAAAGCTCGCGTGGGCGATTGCCGCCGGAGCAGCCGTCGGCCTCATGCATGCGACGAAAGAGACGTGCGCCCTCGCCTGGTTTGCCATGGCAGCAGCGACGCTGCTGACGATGCGCACAGCCGGGATAAAACTTAAAGGATCGATAAAAAGAGTCCCTTGGGCGCACGTCGGCTGTGCCCTTGTTATCGCGTTTATGATATCAGCGTCACTCTTTTCCTCGTTTTTCACTCAGCTGCACGGCATTCTTGACTCCATCACGACCTATGCCAACTATTTCAAACGCGGCGCCGGTCAACACTCTGCACATCTCTATCCATGGTTTCAATATTTCCAGTGGTTATTCCTGAATAAATTCTCCCGGCCATTGTGGAGCGAGGCCATGATCCTGCTATTAGCCGCTCCCGGCTTTTACGCCATATTCTCAGAAAAGCAGATGCCTCGCGCCGATAAAAGACTACTATGGTTCATTGCTCATTATACCCTCGTCCTCACGTTAATCTACATGGTCATCCCCTATAAAACACCCTGGAGCATGCTGGGTTTTTATCACGGTTATATCATCATCGCCGCTGTTGGCGCGACATCACTTTGCACCTGGACGCGGTTCAAATCCCTCCGCATCATTTTATCATTGCTGCTCGCAGCGGGCGCCACGCACTTGGGCTGGCAATCGTATCAGCTCAATTTCAAGTATGATGCGGACCTCTCAAATCCCTATGTCTATGCCCACACCGATGCAGATTTTTTCCGCCTGCTGGATGCTATTGAGCAAATCACCTCCACTTGGCCGCAAGGGAAAAACACTTACATCGAAGTTGTTTGTCCAGAAGGCGATTATTGGCCGCTGCCCTGGTATCTGCGCGCCTACTCGCAAGTCGGCTATTTCAACGCATTCAATTACGATCTGCCCGCCGGTGCGCTCATCATCACCAAACCGATTTTGGAATCCGATCTTTTAAAAAAGCTATACGAAATACCGCCGCCCGGTCAGCGCTATATGTATATCCCGCACTTTCAGCGGGGAGTACGGCTACGATGCGGAGTGGAGATGGATTTGTATGTTCGCAAGGATGTGTGGGACGAGTGGTATCGACAGCGTCCCTGACAGTAAAGCGGACATGTCTCGTTGTAACATGCGATGAAAATCATCGTAACTGATTCTATCTGTCGAACTTTTAGGGAGCAGGTCATGCGACGTTTAGTGGTACTTTTTTCGTCCTACTTTTTTGTCCTAACATTATCAGCCCAATCACTCGACATTCCGACAAAACATTACGGTCTGTCAATTGGCAACTCGACCAGATTCACCGGCTTGCGCATCAATTTTTCCGACAAGGATTTGCAGCAGATAAACGGCGTCAACATCACCCTCTGGAAAGCGCGTTCCAGTAAAACCGGCGTCATCAATGGACTGGCCATCGGTCTTGTTGGACCAGAAGCCTATGATATCAATGGCGTCGGCTTTGGCCTCGGCGTCGGCGCTGAAAATCGCCTGCGGGGTCTGTCGATCGGCCTGCTCGGCGTTGGCGCAGGCGAGGATGTCGTCGGCCTCAATATCGGAGGATTGGCCGTTGGTGCGGGCAATAAACTCGCCGGCATAAATCTCGCTGGGCTCGGCCTGGGCAGTGGCGGCAGCGTCTCTGGCTTGTCATGCGCCATCCTCGGCGTCGGCGCGGGTGAAGGCTTGAACGGCATCGCCATCGCCGGCTTGGGCGTCGGCACCGGCGGCGATCTCAACGGTTTTGCGCTGGGATTGCTCGGCGCGGGCGCCGGCGGCGATATCAAGGGAGTTGTCATTGGCGGCCTCGGTTGCGGCGGCGGCGGTGATGCGACAGGCGTTCTCCTCGGCGGCCTGGGTGTCGGCGCCGGCAAATCCATCACCGGCCTTGCCATCGGCCTCGTCGGCGTTGGCGCCGGCAAACAGATCAAGGGCGGCGCTCTCGCCGCTGCCATGATTCAAACGCCGGCATTCACCGGCATCGGCGCTGCCGGCTATCTCCGGATCGATCATTTCAAAGGTCTGAGCATGGCCGGTCTCACCCATTTTCAGTCCTCGCGCGGCCTATCCATCGCCCTGGTGAATGTCGCCAGGGAATTGCATGGCGTGCAAGTGGGAAGCATCAACTATGCGGGCAATAATAAATTCTTCAAGTATTGTCCGATTATAAACACTCACTTTTAATGACAGCTGCTTCTTGAAACGCGAGATCAGCTCTGCGGAATTTTTCATCGCGCCTGCCTGTTGCATCTTCTACAATTGTATCAAAGGTACATAGACGTCATTCCATATGAAAACACAGTTGCTATGGCGATAAAAACGCAGCGATCATCTCTTCAGCTCAATTCAATTGCATGTTGATAGCCGACATGATGCTCAAGATGAAAAACATCAGCCTGGCAATTGTGATAGGATTGATATTTTCACTTTTCCATATCTTTTTGCCTGCTCTCTCTCTGCGGTTGACGGATAAAACAATCGACATTCTGTTGCAGCTGCGCGGCTCGCGAAATGTTTCGGACGACATGGTTTTCATCAGCATCGATTCGCGCGATCTGCAGGAATTGAATCAGTGGCCGATGACGCGCGATTACTATGGTTACCTGACCTATATATTGCAGCAGGCTGGGGCGCGCGTGGTTGGCATTGATGTGTTGTTCACCACAGAGAGCTCCCGCTATCCTGAATATGACGATGATTTGAGCGAATTTCTGCGGACGAGCCGCAATGTCTGCCTTCCCTTTTTCTTTTCAGATTTATCAGACACCTATACCGATGAAAAAGGATCGTTCATGCTGGGAACAGGGGCGCAATTTCCGATAGAGGCTTTCCGCAACCATATCATTGGCACCGGTTTTTCAAATCTGCCGGAGGAAACAATTGTTCGTCGTTATCTGCTCGCCGCATCATCCGGAGATACGTTGTGGCCTTCTTTCGGCCTGGAACTGGCACGACTGTACCGCTTTTCTGAAAACTCGACCGTGCACATTTCAGCCAGGGAGATCGTCTTGACGGATGGGACGGATGAGATCACTATTGCCACAGATGCATTTTCCAGCGTGCGTCTGAATCACTTTGGTGCGCTCGACGAGATCCGATCGATGAGCCTGATCGATGTCCTGCAAACCTATCAAAATAATCCTGACCAGCTGAACTTGCAGGACAAGCTGGTACTGGTGGGATTCAACGTCCCTGGTGCAGCGCCGATGAAAGTGACGCCGCTGTTGCCGTCTTTTCCGGCGTCACTGGCCCATTTCACCGCCGCGGAGAACATCCTGCAGAACAATTTCATTCGAACGCCGCCTTCGATCGTGGTCATCCTGATTTTGTTCATCACAGCCCTCGTCACTGCGCTTGCCATTTCATCCCATCGCCGCGGTCTCTTTTTCATTGCTGCGCTATTCGTCCTTTATCTGGTTGGCGCACTGTTACTTTTCAAGACAAGAGCAATGGCCCTGCCCATCATCCTGCCGGCCATTTGTCTGTTGTCGAGCGCCATCCTTTTGCTCGTGTTGCAGCAGCGGGACAAAACGCGCTCGGAAAAAATGTCGCATGCGCTCTACGAGGAGCAGATCCGCAAAAAGCAGCAACTCCTCGATGAGGCCGAGGCGAACATCCAGGAGATGCGGTCGCAACAAGCGTTATTATCAACGGAAGCGCAGAAACGCCTGGAGGAAAAACAGCGAGAGATTATGCAGCTGGAAAAAGAGCTGCGCGACCTGCACATAGCGACCACCGGGGACGAGGGAGCTGTGAGCAGAGAATACCCGACGATCATTCACACTCCCTCCAGCGCCATGGTGGCTGTCCTGCAACTGATCGACAAAGTCAGTTCGGATGATATCGCGGTATTCATCTTTGGCGAGACCGGCACAGGCAAAGAGATCATCGCGCGCGCGATCCATGAATCCGGACGCCGGGCATCGAAACGGTTTCTCGCGGTCAACTGCGGGGCGCTGCCCGAGACGCTGCTGGAAAGCGAACTGTTCGGTCATGAAAAGGGCGCTTTCACCGGCGCCACATCGCAGCGCAAGGGCCGATTCGAGCTCGCCGACGGCGGCACGCTCTTTTTGGATGAAATCACTGAAACATCGCCGGCGTTCCAGGCCAAACTGCTGCGCGTCCTGCAGGAGGGCACGTTCGAGCGTCTCGGCAGCGAAAAGACGCTGAAAGTCAATGTCCGCATCATCGCCGCGTCGAGCAAGAACATGCAGCAACGCGTAGAGGATGAGCTGTTTCGCGAGGATCTCTTTTATCGACTGAATGGATTTCCAATCGAGTTGCCACCCTTGCGCGAGAGAAAAGAGGACATTCCGGCGCTCGCCAGACATTTTTTGCAGAAACATGGCTACAAGTCGATTGCGTTATTTTCTGAAGGCGCACTCGACGCGCTCATCTCCTATCGCTGGCCTGGCAACGTTCGAGAACTGGAAAACACCATCCGCCGCGCCGCCATCCTCGCCCAGAGCGATAACCGTAAAATGATACAGGAAATCGATCTGCCCCGACCCATTCAGGAAAACGTGCGGGCAGAGCTTTCGACAAACTATCAATCGTTGTCCGATCAGGTTTTAGAGACGCTACGCTCACTGAAATTCTCCCATTCATCGATCGTGCAGACCGCACAAGCGCTCGGCAACAAGGATCGCAGCACCATCTCCGGCTATCTGCGCGGCCTCGTCTTTGAACATCTCGTTCGCCTGGATTACGACCTGGACGCGGCAGCGGCTTCCCTGGCGGCTTCGAGAGAGGATGCTGTCATTGCCAAAGTCAGGGCAAAGATGAATGATTATCTCAGCGCCGTGCAGTCCGATCCGACGTCTCAATCTCTATATAAAGGACTGCCAAAAAAATATCATCCCTACCTGCAGCAGATCATTGTCTATCTGAATGAAAATGGAGCTATCCGCTAATGGCAAAACTCATCTGCTCAAGCTGCCAAAAGTCCTATTCTGAAAACGACCCCCGTTGGCGCTGCGATTGCGGCGGAGTACTGGATATTCAATTCACCCCAGAGTTCGACGTCGACAAATTGCGACGCCGGCCATTCACCATGTGGCGTTATCGGGAGGCCATCCCTGTTTTGCACGACGAAAACATCATTTCATTTTACGAGGGCTTTACGCCATTGATTGACATCGATATGGGCGGCATCAGCGTAAAAGCCAAAATGGATCATCTGTTCCCGTCCGGATCTTACAAAGATCGCGGCGCTTCTGTATTGATCAGCAAAGTCAAGGAGCTTGGCATCCGGCACGTCGTCGAAGATTCTTCCGGCAACGCCGGCGCAGCCATCGCAGCCTATTGCGCGCGCGCGCAGATAGAATGCGATATCTATGTTCCATCTTTAGCATCGCCCGAGAAACTCAGACAGATAGAATCGATGGGGGCGCGACTGCACAAAGTGTCGGGCAGCAGACAAGACGCGGCCGAAGCGGTCTTGCATGGCGGCGAGGCGGTCTATTATGCCAGCCACTCCTGGAATCCCTATTTTTTACACGGCACCAAGACGCTCGCCTACGAGCTGTGCGAGCAACTCGACTGGCGTGCACCCGACAGACTGATTGTGCCGGTTGGCAACGGCACATTATTGCTCGGCGCGTTCATTGGCTTTACAGAATTGCTGACCGCGGCAGTGATTGACAAGATGCCAAAGCTGATCGCCGTACAGACCGCCAATTGTGCTCCCTGCGCTGAGGCGTTTCACCAAGGACAAGATGATATAGCGGTGATCAAAGACAGACCAACGCTGGCAGAAGGCATTGCTGTAGCGCGACCGGTCCGCGGGTCGCAGATCATCAAAGCCGTGCGTCGCACGGACGGCGATTTTTTGACAGTGACTGAAAATGAGATAAAAGAATGGTTGCATCATCTCTATTACCGCGGATTTTACATCGAACCGACTTCCGCTGTTGTTTTTGCGGCTCTGTCGGGCTATCAAAAAATCGATAAAAAGGAAACCGTCGTCACAGTGATGACGGGACACGGATTGAAGACACAAAAACATGCATAGAGAGTATGCTCGGGCGGCCACCTTGATCAGAACAGTGGTAAAAATAGTCATTCTGTTTCATATTCTCGCCGGTATATCCTGCGAAAAATTAAATTTCTGGCAGCGCATTGATGACGGGCTCTTCCTGGGCGAGTTCAAGATAAACGCCCCCCTGCCATTCAATGAAGCGATCATGACCATCTTAAAAGTGGATCCAACCGTCCATCAATTCCATCTGCTCACCATCTCCGAACATGGACACGAACCGCTTACCTTGCCGGAATGGTGCGAGCGCTACCATCTCATTGGCGCGATCAACGCCGGCATGTATCAGGAGGACTATAAGTCAAATGTCGGCTTTATGAAGAATTATACTCACATGAACAATTCGCACGTCAACTCGTCACATCACTCGTTGGCAGCATTCAATCCGGTTGATGCCTCTGACACTCCCTTTTTCATCTTCGATATCGATGAGTATGCGGCGGATTCGGTGATCCACAGATATCACTCGATCGTGCAGAATCTTCGCCTCATCAAAAGCCCGGGCGAGAACCGCTGGTCCGAGAGCACCAAGCGCTGGTGCGAAGCGGCCCTGGGTCAGGATAAAGATGGTAACGCGTTGTTCATCTATTGTCGGACGCCAATGAATATGATTGATTTCATTGACACTCTCCTGCAACTGCCGATTGACATCGTCGCTGCCATGCACGTCGAGGGAGGGCTGCCCGCCGCCCTGCATTTTTCCTATCATGGCGTGACCAAAAGCTTTAGCGGCACAGCTGAAACCCGGTTTGACGCAGAAGGACATGCGGTCAATGCAACGCGATTGCCAAACGTGATCGGATTTTCGCGGAAAAATTAGGGCGCCATCTCTATCGACGCCTTGTGGAATGGAGTGAATCAGCAGGCTGTTGTTGAAGACATGCAGGCATTTCGAAAAACAGGCTATTCATTGGCATCTCTCGTATGGCTGTTACTCTGCGACTGCGCCGATCAACCGACGGCAGCCAATCAGATTTGGGAAAAAGAACGCACCATCACTGCAGATTTCCCCATCAACGGCCTCCCCGCGCTCGCGCTGAGGAACTATTATGGTGGTTGCATCATCTACGGTCACTATAATAAAACAACCATCACGCTGAGCGCCGATTGTCGTGTTCAGACGACCGAACGAGCAGAGCTGGATCGAATGCTCTCCGGCATATCGATTCCCATCCGCCAGCTCAATGATACGGTCGCTGTGCACGTCGAAGCGCCAATCGCGGAGCTGAACGAAAGCTACTCCTGCGGACTCGTTCTCTTCATTCCCTATGACATGCCGGTACGCGTTGACTATGCGAAAAATGACGTCATCACAAACGAGCTGGATTCTCTTGTGTATGTTCGCAACGCTCAATCCCATATAGCGCTCGCCCGTCACGGCGGCTCTGTGGATCTGCGCGCGCAAAGCCACATCAACCTCGACATCTCGACACTGCCGACATGCAGCCTTATCAACGCGAGAACCGATAGCGGTGACATTCAGCTCGTCTTGCCAGGTAGCGTCGATGCGATTATAGATGCAAAAAGCTTTTATCATCCAATCGAGCTCTTTAACATCGATTGGCCGCAAAAACTGACTTCCCATTATGTGATCCATGGCCGCCTGGGAAGCGGGGGTGCATCGATCCATCTCGAAACCGTGACTGGCATCATTCGAATCATCATCAACTAAAACGGGAGAGACCACATGAGCTCAAGTCGACGCCATTTTTTGCACTCCCTGATCGCGGGCAGCGCGACATTGGCCCTGCCAACGCTGATGCGCTGCGCGAGAGAGACGAATAGACCAAACATCTTGATCGTTTTTTGCGACGACCTCGGCTACGGCGATCTCGGCAGCTTTGGTCATCCCACCATTCGCACACCGCATCTGGACCGCATGGCAACAGGTGGTCAGAAATGGACCAGCTTTTACGCCGCTGCCAGCGTCTGTACGCCGAGTCGCGCCGGCTTGCTGACCGGCCGTCTGCCGGTGCGCAGCGGCATGTGCAGCGACCGACGGCGCGTCCTGTTTCCCGATTCCGCGAAAGGACTGCCGCAGAGCGAAACCACCATCGCACGAGGGGTGAAAAAGGCCGGCTACAAGACCGCTTGCATCGGCAAGTGGCATCTGGGCCATCTGCCGCCCTATCTGCCCACCAGCCATGGTTTTGATTATTATTTTGGCATTCCCTACAGCAATGACATGGACAAACTGAGAAGTCTTTCCATCGAACAACAGATGGATCCTGATATTAACGACTATAATGTGCCGCTCATGCGCAACGAGGAGATCATCGAGCGGCCGGCCGACCAGCACACCATCACCAGGCGCTACAGCGAAGAGACGATCAAATTCATCAAGGAGACCAGGCCACCCTGGTTCATTTATCTGGCGCACACCATGGTGCACATCCCGTTATTTGCCTCAGCCGACTTTAGCGGCACGAGCAGCCGCGGCCTTTTCGGCGATGCGGTGGAAGAAATAGACGCCGGCATCGGTGATATCTTGCAGGCATTGCAAGAGACCGGCCAGGAGCGAAACACCCTGATCGTGTTCACCTCGGACAACGGCCCCTGGCTGCCGTTCCGCGAACACGGCGGCTCCGCCGGCTTGCTGCGCGACGGCAAAGGCACCACCTGGGAGGGCGGCATGCGCGAACCGACGATATTCTATTGGCCCGCGAGAATCAAGCCCGCCGTCGTCACCGATATCGGCTCGACGCTCGACCTTTTCACCACGATCGCCCATCTGGCCGGCGCCGAGATACCGAGTGACCGGCAGATGGACAGCTATGATCTTGCGCCTACACTTTTTGCGGGGGCGCCGAGTCCACGACGCGAGATGTTCTACTATCGCGGCCAACAGCTCTTCGCCGTGCGCAAAGGCGCCTTCAAAGCGCATTTTGTCACCATGGCAGAGTATGCGGCGGATAACAATCGCCAGGAACACGACCCACCCCTGCTCTTCAACGTGGAGCATGATCCGGGCGAAAAATTTGAATGCGCCGCGCGATACCCCGATGTGGTGGCCGACATTCAACGCCTCGCCGCTGAACACAATGCCAAAATGGTGAAAGGCGAAGACCAGCTGGCTGCGCGGATAACGGACACAAATTAACAGAAAACCCTGATTTCTTGGCGCGGCCTTTGGCCGCAAGAAAAAAAAGGAACAATATTGCAGATTTGTGGTACAGAGGAAAAAAAGTGAAATCTGGCAATATCTCTGCGAATCTCGGCGTCCTCTGCGGT
>RQOI01000523.1 GCA_003854995.1 Candidatus Zhuqueibacterota bacterium | reverse complement strand
TGTGAATTTGACCTATCGCGCCGTCGGTCATCAGGAATTGTACGACGCGATTCGCGCGACCGGCGCGCAGAACATCGTCATCGCCGGTGGCATTGATTGGGGATTTGATCTCAGCGGCATCCTCAACGGCTTTGCTCTACAAGGTTATAACATCGCTTACGACACCCATCCCTATCCCTGGAAGGACACGGACTGGGACGGCAAGTGGGGCGACATCGGCAAAGAATATCCGATCATTGTCGGCGAATGGGGCTTGACCAAAGAAGAAGCTGGACATCAGCAATATGGCATCACCATTGCGCAATACATGCGGCGACAAAAATTCTGCTGGGCAGCCTGGTGCCTGCATCCCTCTGCCGGTCCGCAGCTGATCCGGGACTGGAATTATACGCCGACCTGGTTTGGCGAATTGACGATGAAAGAGTTGGCCACGCCCGTCACTCTTGACTAAATTTGCTCTTACTAGAAAAATCATTTTCAAAAAATAAGGAGAGACAAGGTGAATCAAAAAGCTTCGTTTTGTCCCGGCACGTCGCTCATCATCCTCCTGATGCTGTCATCCATTGTATTTGGGGCAACGACGGGAAAAATTGCCGGACGCATCATTGACAAAGAGTCCGGAGAGCCGCTGGTCGGCGCCAATATCATCATCCAGGGAACCGGCCTGGGCGCCGCAGCCGATGTCGATGGCAACTTTTTCATCATCAATATTCCACCAGGACGCTATGTGGTGCAAGCCCGCATGATGGGCTATACCAACACCCAGGTGGATGATGTGCGAGTGAGGACCAATGCGACGACATCCCTCGATTTGCAGCTCACCCCGACGGTGATCGAGGGGGAGACCGTCGTCGTCACGGTCGATGCCATTGCGACGAAAAAAGACCAGACCAGCTCGGTTCGCAACATCTCGTCCGATCAAATTGAGCTGCTGCCGGTCGAGAGCGTGCAGCAGGTCGTCAACATGCAGGCGGGAGTTGTCAACGGTCACTTTCGCGGCGGCCGAACCAACGAGGTCTCTTACATGATCGACGGCCTGCAGGTCAACGATGTCTACGACAAGGGCAGGCTCACAAACGTCGAGACCGAGGTCATTCAGGATGTCGAGGTGATCCTCGGCACCTTCAACGCAGAGTATGGCCGCGCCATGAGCGGCATTGTCAATGCTGTCACCAAGGAGGGCAGCGAACAGTTCCATGGCATGGTGTCGGGCCAGCTCGGCAATTATTTCACCAGTCATACGGATATTTTTGTCGGATTAAAGCCCGGGGATATCACCCGAAAGACCAACCTGCGCGCGCAAGTCGAGGGACCCATCATCAAAAAATATCTCTCCTTCTTTCTCAATTATCGCGGCCGCGACGAAGCAAATCACCTGAACGGCATCCATCGCTTCAATCCCGCTGATTTCAGCGATTATACCTCAATGAACGCCGAGGAATGGTATTCGGAACACACCGGCGATGACTCTTATGTACCGATGAGCATCTATAAAGGCTATTCAGTGTACGGCAAATTGACTTTTCGCCCCTTTGCCAATCTGAAGGCGAATCTCATTTACAATCGAACCGAATCTGAGAGCGGCGCCTATCAGCATTACATGCGCTATAATCCCTACGGCGTAGCTCACAATTACAGTGACGTCAATTCGTATACGTTTCTTCTGAACCACACGATCTCGCCGAAAATGTTCCACGAGTTAAAGATCAATTTTGTCGACAATGTCTATAACCGCTATGTCTATGAAAATCCCACGGATGCTCGTTACGTCAGCGACTGGTATGGGTTCTCGACCGGGCCGGGTTTTTCAACCGGTTCGCAGGACAATGGCTATACCGACAATCGCACCAGACGAATGGATTTCAATTGGGATGCGACATGGCAGGTGACCAGGGACCACAGTCTGAAAGCCGGCTTTTTGTTGACCAATCATGATAAAGATATCCGAGAATATCAAATTGTCAATGTCTTTCGCAACAATGACATCGACCGTATGCGGGACACCCTGTGGACACCTGAGGGCGAGATCGAGAAAATCGCCTATCCCTGGTATCGACCGGAAATCCTCGATGATTCGACCACCTACTCGAACGTTTATCAAAAAAAGCCACAGGAGTTTTCCGCCTATTTCCAGGATAAAATGGAATTCAATGACCTGGTCATTAACATCGGCGTGCGCTATGATCGATTTGATCCCAAAACCATTTATCCCTCCAATCTCCGCAATCCGGGCAACAAGCTGCTCTATCAGGAGAATCCCGAGCGCATGTCCGACTATCCTGACGCCGAGATCAAAGACCAGTTGAGCCCGAGGTTCGGCCTCGCCTATACGCTCAGCGATCAGGCCAAGCTGCACTTCAGTTACGGCCATTTTTTCCAAATGCCGGATGCCTATGCTCTTTACAACAATCATAACTTTATCATTCCC
>RQOI01000522.1 GCA_003854995.1 Candidatus Zhuqueibacterota bacterium | reverse complement strand
TGTCGGACAGAAAACGCTGAAAAGCGGTTTTGCTGAAAGGGAAGAGCGCGTTTTCGGCCGCTGATGAGTCCAACTGATTGAGGGCCTGAGCTATGCCGAGAAAAAAGATCGATCTGGAGTATGGGGTGGAATATGTGTCCATTCTGGATGAAAAAGGCCGGGTGGATGAGGCGCTGGAGCCGGCTGTCCCGGATGACCGCCTGCTCAAGATGCATCGCCTGATGCTGCTCAGCCGCCGCTTTGACACGCGCTTGCTGCAATTGCAAAGACAGGGCCGCATCGGCACCTTCGCGCCGGTAGAGGGCCAGGAAGCCTGCCAAATCGGCGCGATGGCCGCTCTGGAAGCAAAAGACTGGTTCGTGCCCTCCTTCCGCGAAACGGCGGCGGCCATCTGGCGCGGCACGCCCCTGACCGGTTTTATCCTCTATAACGCCGGCTATAACGAGGGGGGCAAAATCCCCGAAGACCATAACGATCTGCCCATCTCGGTTCCCGTGGCCACGCAGGTTCTCCACGCCGTGGGCCTGGCCTATGGCGCCAAATACCGCAAGAAGGATCAAGTGGTCATCGCCTTCTTCGGCGACGGGGGCACTTCCGAAGGGGATTTTTTCGAGGCCATGAATTTTGCCTCCGTGTTCAACACGCCGACCATTTTTCTCTGTCAGAACAATCATTGGGCCATCTCGGTGCCGAGGGAGCGGCAGACCAAATCGAAGACCTTGGCCCAAAAGGCGCTGGCTTTCGATATGCCCGGTATTCAGGTGGATGGCAACGACATCCTGGCCGCCTACGCCATCGTCAAGGAAGCCGCCGAGCGGGCGCGGAGCGGCGGCGGTCCGACTTTGATCGAATGCGTCACCTATCGGATGAATGTGCACACCACGGCGGATGATCCCACCAAATATCGGCAGGAGGAGGAGGTGGAAAAGTGGCGCCGGCGCGATCCCCTCATCCGTTTTCAGAAGTATTTGAAAAACAAGGGATTGCTCGATGAAAAGGCGGTTGAGGCATTAGAACAGGAGATCAAGGAAGAGATCAAGGCCGCC
>RQOI01000521.1 GCA_003854995.1 Candidatus Zhuqueibacterota bacterium | reverse complement strand
GGACAGAGATTTTGACCTCATCAGAGAAGCGCTCTATCAGCAGCTCTATCTGGAAAAAAGGGATGAGGTGACAGACAATTCTAGTCGAATAAAGAAATCCTATCAGGTTGTCAGTGAGCTGGAGTCGCGGATAGTGAATTTTCCGTCTTTCCGGGAAGAAATTCACAATGTTCTGCTCAATGAGGCGCTGAGGGAGCAAATTCGCGTCTTTAAAAGAGATGAAGAGCTGCTGACGAGCAGTTTTAATCGAAGCACCTTTTATGATTTCGACGACTTTATGACGAATTGCCGTTCTTTTGATGAGCGCTGGGGTATGGATGTTTATATTGCGGAGGAATTGCGCGGCAAAATGGTCGCTCTACTCAAGCTGGAGCAATCGCAACAAACAGTCGATGAGTTGAAAGTGAATTTTATTCGGATTAAATCTTGGATCCTGGCATTTTTTATATTTTTTGGTCTGCTGCAGATTATCGCAACGTTCGAGCTGAGCAGGGAAATCCGTGTTGAAATCCACCCGCTTGTCCTGACAGCTTTTTTGATTCTGTTCTTAGCTATCGCCTTGGCTTGGGCACCGATTGAACAAAAATATGGTTTTAAATTTGTTCGAGCTCTAAAAAACCTCTTGAAAAAAGTCACGGAAAATCTACAGCGAGATGGTAACGCGTCGCAGAATAGAGCTTCCAGCACCGGTCTCAAAAAGATGCGTGCGTGGCTCCGCAAAGCGCGATATGGCCATTTCCGCAGCAGGGCAATTTTTCTATTGTTCGTTTTCCTCCTAGAGCTTGTAATCGTCTTACTTTTTCACGACAGCTTGTTGGATAAATGGATTTTCCTGTCGATGTTTATCATGGCTTTGTACATTGCATTAATCATGCACGAATTGACCAGATTGATGCAGAAAGAAAAGAGGCTACGTCAACTCACGGAGGAGGTGGAGAAGAAAAAAAGTGCTCTATTCAAGACCTCCAGGAATGAGTAGTATTATCAGGTATAAAGCGCGTGCTGAGTTTGTCAGTCGGGGAGTGTGAAATGGGATATAGGAATATTCTTCGAAAAATATTCGATAGCAGTCCTGCAGAGATATCTGTTATCGAAATGACGCCAGGACGCAAGCAATTCGATATCCTGTTCGTCAACAAGACAAAGGCGGACAATTTTGGCAGAGAGACCAGCGATGTCATTGGCCGAAAGTGCTACGATACATTCGAAGCCCTGCGAACTGAGGATCGAGACAGTGACGGACATTGCAGCGGCTGTGCCGCTTTCGAAGCCTCGCGACGACCGGGGAAGGCCGTTCACCGCGAGTGGCCCTATATCCACCCCCTTAAAAAACAGTTGCGCATCACCAGCGTGACAGCGCAGCAGATACCCAACACGACGGCGGTCGTTGAAATCTGTCGTGATTGCACGGTGCAAAAGCGCGTCTCCGAATTGACGTTCAGATTGGCGAGTGCCCGGTCCTACCAGAACATCCTCGATCTGGTGTTCGCCAGCTTTCTGCAGGAGATGTATTTCACCCGCTGCCGCTTCTACGAGTTTTGCAGTGAAAAGAATTATTTTTTTCTGAAAACCTTCAAAAAGGCTGTTATCGATGGCCAAAAATCATATCTCAGAAAGATCCAGGATGTCCCTTTTTCAAATGTCATCCTGAGTCCTGCGACTTCTTATCCGGATGACCAGATTATTCATAAGGGCCTGCGCGAGCCACGGTTTTATTACATCTCTGATATATCGAATCAGCGCATGAGCCCGGGTCAGTATAGCAAAGCCCTGACCTTTCAGGAGTGTGTTGGCGGCGAGGATCTGGACAAGACTCATCACCCCATGTGGATCGATCTGCCGCTGTTCTGTGCGGACAAGCTCATCGGCAAGTTGAGCGTCGATCTGGAATACCAGGAAAAGCTGCATCCGCTGCTGGAAGATCATGAAATCGAACTGCTGGGAATCCTGATGATCCATGTGGGGCAAGCCTGGGAAAATGTCGGACTGCTCAACTTGAAGGAATTGCTCGAAATTGACGAGCTCGTCCTGAAGAGCAAAGGCGATGATCTCGCTGATATCTTGAATAAAATCCTGCAAAGCGGTTTAAAATTCATTGGTATGCAACACAGCGCCATTTGCTTGCCAACTGAGGATGACAAACTCGACATCTACTGTCTGGATGCGGCCGAAGGATTCGCGTCGAGGAGAATTCCGCGCAAAGAATCCTACTACGCCGAGATCATTCACCGGTGCGGGATTCAGCCGGGAAGGATGCTCGTGCTCAATGCGCTCAGCAAAGCCGAGCGGAATATGTTTGCCGCATTGAGCTGCCACAAGACGACGAATGCGGATATTTCCAGTTGTCTGGTCTGCCCCATTGTCGACGATGAGGGGCAAGTTATCGGCGCCTGGTATCTCGAAAATCAACGCCCTCACTTTTTCACGGCCTATGTTCAGGAAAGGGTCAATCTCATCGCTCATCAAATAGCCCTGGCATTGAAGAGCGTCCAGCAGGTCAAGGATTTGGCCGAAAAAAGTCGCGCCGCGCAGGAGAGCAAATTACAGGCCGAGGCGAGCCTGATAGAAAAAGAGGGATTTTTTCGCACCATGCAACATGAAATCATGGCGCCCATTGATCCGATCATGCAGACTTTTGCCAAGTTTAAGAGAAAAATCGCGGCGCTGAATTTGGCGGATAAATCGCTTGTTCTGCTGGCTGAGGATGGCATAAGACATTGCCAGTTCATGAGCTATACGTTCGACAATATCGACTTTGTCCGTTCGCAGAAGGTTGAGCTGCACCGCGAACCGGCGCAGATATTCAAACAGGTCATTATCCCGGTCATCCAGACGGTGAAAGAGTTTGCGCGAACGCAGGGCGTCCAGTTGAAATATCTCGGTTATCAGAATGTGGAAAAATACATCCATCTCGATATCAACCTGATGCGCAATGTATTTTTCAACTTGCTGCGAAATTCAATCCGCTATGCTCATTCTGGGACGACAATTTATATCATAGGCGAGAAAAGCGAAAATAATGTTTCAACTATTCTGATCGAGGATAACGGTATTGGCATACCAAAGGGGTGGGAGAAGAGAATTTTTGAGCTCTACGAACGAGCTGAGAACGCTCGTAACATCTCTTCCGAGGGATCGGGCATTGGGCTATATATAACAAAAAAGATCATTCAGGCACACAACGGTGATATATATGTTGCCCAGCACAGTAATCCGACGAGAATTGCCATAAAATTGCCAGAATCGGGAGGAGAAATAGATGAGAATAGTCTGGATCGATGATGACGTCTATCGGACAGAACTCCTGCGCGAAAACCTCGAAGAACTCTATGCGTGCCAGATATCTTTTTTTCAAAAGTACAGTGATGGAATTCAGATGCTGCAAAACTCGCATGCCAAAATCGATGCCGTCATGCTCGATATCATGATGCCGCCGGGAGAACTGTTCGATCCACATGATGTTGATGACGGTCGAATAACAGGTCTGCGGCTCTATGAAATCATCCGCAAGTACTATTCTGGCCCGATCATTCTTTACTCCAATTTTCGCGACCGGACGACCATAAATTTTTATGTAAAAAATGACAGTTATGTAAAGTACTTGAAAAAGCCGGCTCTGGCAGAGGATATTCTGCAAAAAATCTTTGAAGCCAAACGCGGTGATGATTTTAATTGGGACGACTGATGATACACTACTCAGCGCCAAGGAAAGGTGAAGACCATGCCATCGACATTTTTATTAGCTTTTTCACTGATATTTTTATTTTTGCTGATTCTCATCCTGGTGTATGGCATCCATGTTGTCGGCCAAACCGAGGCCATGGTTATCGAAAGACTCGGGAAGTATAGTCGCACCCTCAAACCTGGCATTCGTTTTGTCATGCCGATCATTGAGAATCCCCGCAAGATCATGACGCTCTATTATATGAAGGAAAAAGATGGCTCGACCACACCAATCATGGAATGGAAAGCCAAGTTTGATCTGCGCACCCGGTCGCACGATTTCCCGAAACAGACGGCAATTACCAAAGATAATGTGGTCATCGATATCGATGCTTTCCTGATGTATGAGATCATCAATCCAAGACTTGCGGTCTATTCGGTCTATGATCTGGCAATAGCGATTGAAGGACTTGCCAAGACGATTCTGCGCAACATCATTGGCGAGATGTCGCTCGATCAGACCTTTGCCTCGCGCGATGTCATCAACATCGGCATCAGGACGGAATTGGAAAAGGCAACAGAAGGCTGGGGCATCAAAGTCAAATTTGTCGAATTGCAGGATATCATCCCTCCGGAGAATATAAAGGGCGCACTGGAGATGCAGATGCGCGCGGAGAGGGAAAAACGGGCAAAAGTAGCGGAAGCGCAGGCGAGCAAAGAAGCCGCAATTTTAGAGGCCGAAGGACGCAGCCAGGCGCGAATCCTGGACGCCGACGCTGAAAAGAGAGCGAAAATGCTCGTCGCCGATGGCGAAGCCGGCGCCCGGCTCAAAGAGGCGCAGGCGGAATCACTTTCCATCCAAAAGCTGGCTGATTATCTGCACGACGGTAAAATGAGCGCCGAACAGTATGTCATTGCGATGCGTTACCTGGAGACGCTGAAGGAGATGATCAGCGGCAAAGACAACAAGGTCGTCTACCTCCCTTACGAGGCCGCCGGCATCCTTGGCTCCCTGGGCAGTATTAAAGAAATCTTCAAAGAGTGGAATTCACCTGATCAGCGCAAATAGAGGAGTTTATGGGGGACTATATATCCCGAATCAAAGACTGGCCCGCGACCGAACGGCCGCGCGAGCGGCTCCTGGAGCACGGAGCGCAGGTACTGTCCGATTCCGAGCTGCTGGGCATCATCCTGCGCACGGGAGATCGTAACAAATCGGCAATGGATCTGGCGCGCCAGCTGTTACAGAAATATGGCGGACTGCGCGGCCTCGACACCCAACCGGCATCGGTGCTGTGCGGCGAATACGGCATTGGTCCGGCCAAGG
>RQOI01000520.1 GCA_003854995.1 Candidatus Zhuqueibacterota bacterium | reverse complement strand
TCGGCGTTCTCGGTGGTTATATTATTTATCTTCTATGTTACGCTTTTGTCAACGTGGCTACCCGTAACTGACCTTTTACTTTCAATTTTAATTTTTCGTTGTTCTTTAGTTCAATTATCGTCATATTACGCCGCATCACTTTTCTATTGTCCTTGTTTTTGCGTCTGCAGAGGTAGCCCTATGCGAAAAGTAATTTCGTTCTGTCTATACCTGATAATTGTCATCGCATCCTGTTCAACAACCCTGGAAAACAAGATCTCTCTCGCCGGCCAGTGGTGCATCAAACTGGATCGCGACGATGTTGGCATGCGGGAAAAATGGCATGAGAAAACCTTCAGCGATCCTGTGACGCTTCCCGGCGCTCTGCAGGCGCAGGGCTACGGCGATGCGCCGACGATTCGCACGCCCTGGATCGGCGGCGCCGGGGTGGAGAAATTCAGACTGCCGCAGTATGAAAAATATGCCCGTTATATTGCGGACGAGGATTACGAGCATCCGTTCTGGTTGACGCCGGACAAATACTATCGCGGCGTCGCCTGGTATCAGAAGCAGCTCCAGATTCCGGCGGCCTGGGAAAAAAGGCGCGTTCTTCTCAGGCTGGAGCGCTGCCATTGGCAGACGACCGTGTTCTTCGATGACATAGAAATCAGTTCGGACAGCAGTCTGGTGGCGCCGCACGTCTATGACATCAGCAACGCCGCGTCCGCAGGTGAACACACGCTGACCATTCGTGTGAACAATGATATGATCCTCAATGTCGGCCCCAATTCTCACAGCGTCAGCGATCACACGCAGTCCAACTGGAACGGCATTGTCGGTGACATATCGCTCGTCGCCACTTCTCCGGTCTATATCGACGACGTGCAGATTTACCCCGATGTGGCGCGACAGAGCGCTCGCGTCCGTTTGCGCATCCGCCATCTGCACGGCCAGGACGTTCGCGGCCAGGTCGTATTGCAGGCGTGCTCGGAGCGCAATCTCGCCCCACAAAAAGTGGCCATCGATGTCAAATCGGGAGATGTCATCGAGGCCGACTATCCGATGGGCGATGACGTCAGACTTTGGGATGAATTTACGCCGAATCTGTACAGCATGACCGTACGACTGGATGCCAACGGCGAGAAAGATGAAAAGACAGTCCAATTCGGCATGCGCCAGTTCAGGGCGAACGGCACGCGATTTGAGATCAACGGCCGACCGCTCTTTTTACGCGGCACCCTGGATTGCTGCATTTTTCCGCGCACCGGTTATCCGCCAACCGAGGCATCGGACTGGCAGCGGATTTTCACCATCCTCAAGGCGCATGGTCTGAATCACATGCGATTCCACTCGTGGTGTCCCCCTGATGCCGCATTCGTTGCCGCGGATCGGGTGGGCTTTTATCTGCATGTCGAAGGGCCATCCTGGGCGAACCAGGGAGCGAGTCTGGGTGATGGCGAGCCGATCGACCGGTTCATCTACTCGGAGACCGGGCGGATCATGGCCGAGTACGGCAATCATCCGTCGTTCGTCATGTATGCGTATGGCAATGAGCCGGCCGGGAGAAATCAGAATCGATTTCTCGGCGATTTCATCAACTACTGGCGTGACAGAGATGCGCGCCGGCTCTACACCAGCGCAGCCGGCTGGCCGATGATCCCGGAAAACGACTATCACGTCACGCCGGCGCCGCGAATTCAGCAGTGGGGGCAGGGCCTGAACAGCATCATCAATGACCAGCCGCCGCAGACGCTGTACGATTGGCGCGATGTCGTCTCGAGTCAAGCAGTTCCGGTCATCGGTCACGAGATCGGGCAGTGGTGCGTCTATCCCAATTTTAGCGAGATGGCCAAATACACTGGCCATCTGAAACCGAAAAATTTTGCAATTTTCTATGATCTGCTCAGGCGGAATCATATGGAGCAGCAGGCGCACAGCTTTCTCATGGCCTCAGGTGCGCTGCAGGTGCTCTGCTACAAAGCAGAAATCGAAGCCGCGTTGCGTACGCCCGGTTTTGCCGGATTCCAGCTGCTGGACGTGCATGACTTTCCGGGGCAGGGCACGGCGCTTGTCGGCATACTCGATCCCTTTTATGAGAGCAAACCCTATATTTCGGCCGACGAATTCAATCAGTTCTGCGGCCTGACCGTCCCCCTGGCGCGCATGCCAAAATACACCTACAAAAACTCGGACATTTTTCAGGCCGACATAGAGGTCGCCCATTTTGCGCCGCCGGTTGACAAGGCTGTGGTGAGCTGGGCCATTCATGCAGCGGACGCTGTGCTGAAAAGCGGGCAATTCCAAAAGACGCTGGTGATGGACAATGCGCAGCAGGTTGGCCGCATAGAGTTCCCTCTGTCCGGCATTGAGAAAGCGCAAAAGCTCACCCTGCGCGTCTCCGTCACTGCACTCGGCCGCAACGCCTGGGATTTCTGGGTCTATCCGGAAAAAGTTGCGATCCATTCTGACGGCATTCTCATCACCCGTGCGCTGACCGACGATGTGGTCGACGACCTGTTGCGCGGCGCGAGCGTGCTTCTGCAACTGAACGGCAAGGTGCGCCGCGGCAGAGGCGCTGAGGTGGCGATCGGCTTTTCGTCCATTTTCTGGAATACAGCCTGGACCGATGATCAGGCGCCGCACACACTGGGCATTTTATGCGATCCGGCGCATCCGGTTTTTGCTGATTTTCCAACAGAATATCACAGCAACTGGCAGTGGTGGGATGTGATCAAAGACTCGCAGGCGATGATCCTCGATGATTTTCCCTGCGAGCTGCAGCCTCTCGTTCAGCCGATTGATACGTGGTTTTATGCCCGGCGATTGGCCCTGCTGTTCGAGGCCAGCGTCGGGAAGGGCAAAATCCTTGTCTGCAGCATTGATTTTGACAAGAGTCTGGAATCGCGCCTCGCATCGCGGCAGCTGTTAGCCGGCGTTCTCGATTATATGAAAAGTGAGCACTTTCAGCCGCGCACCTCTGTGGAGTTGGGCACAATAGCGGATTTGTATCAATAGCTGACGATCATGCCGCATGGGTGACGGCGTCGATGAAGGCGCGCACGTTCGCCGTGCTCACTCCAGGCGGCATGCCGCCGCCGCAGGACAGGATGATGCGCGATTGATCGTGCAGAGAATGAATGAGCTTTTGCGTCGCTTGGCGCACGTCATCCGGCGTGCCATTTGCCAGCACATCGCGCGGCGGAATGTTACCGAGCAGCGTCACCCGATTGTCGGTAACGGACTTGAGCTCGTTCAAATCGACATCGAATCCCATATTGAACAAGTTAACGCCCATGTCGACGAGATAGGGAGCTGAGACGAGGCACGGGGCGTCGTTGTGCAGAAATTTGACCGCGACGTCTACGTTGAACAGCTCCTTGAAATAGGGGAGAAATTCGAGGAACTGTGCTTCGCCGAGAAAGCCAATGATATCATCCAGCAGGAGAATGCCATCGATGGTCCGAAAGGTCTCGCGCTGCAGGGTCAGCCAGTCGGTGAGAAACGCGGTCACCTTGCGGACGAGCGCGTGCGCCGCCTGCGGCTGCATCATCAACGTCGTGAGGAATTCAGTCATGCCCATCAGATAGCTGGCGATATTGAGCGGCCCGCGCGCCACGGCAAAGCGAATCTCGTGCCCGGCCTCCTGCATGCGCGGCTGCGCCAATTTCAAGCGATTCAGCATGAACGGCAGCAGGCCATCGGTTTTCGGATTGGGCTGCGGC
>RQOI01000519.1 GCA_003854995.1 Candidatus Zhuqueibacterota bacterium | reverse complement strand
TGAAAACGCTCGCCAAGATGATCGATCACTCGCTTTTGCATCCGACGATGACGGACGAACAGTTGCGAGAGGGTTGTGAGATTGCCAGACAGTACGATGTCGCTTCCGTGTGCATCAAACCCTATGCTGTCAAAGAGGCAGCCGAATGGTTGCAAGGATCAGATGTGCGCATCGGCGCCGTCGTTGCTTTTCCGCACGGCAACTCGACCGTCGAGATCAAAGTAGCGGAGACGCAACGCGCCTGCGAGGACGGCGCCGTTGAAATCGATGTCGTGGTCAACATTGGCAAGGTGTTGAGCCAAGAGTGGCACTATGTGCAGCGCGAGATCGCGGCCGTGCTCAAAGCGGCGCACACGGGCGGCGCCATAGTCAAGGTCATTTTTGAGAATGATTTCCTGCAGGACGAGCACATCATCAAGCTATGCGACATCTGTTCCAGCCTCGGCGTCGACTTTGTCAAAACTTCTACCGGCTATGGCTTTGTCAAGGGCCATGACGGCCAATACTCCTATCGAGGTGCGACGCCGCACCATCTGCAACTGATGCGGCGGCACGCAGCGCCCGGAGTGCAGGTCAAGGCAGCCGGCGGTGTGCGAACGCTGGACGATCTGCTGGCGGTTAAGGAACTCGGCGTCACGCGCGTCGGCGCCACAGCGACAGTCGCCATCCTTGAAGAGGCAAAAATGCGTTTTGGCGGCGCGCCAGTGTCGCCGCCTGCTGCGGATGAACCAGCATGATATTCGTTAATTCATTAGAAGGTCAGCCTGCTGCTGATTTTAATTGGAGTTCAAGGTGGACAAGATTTAACTTGCAATTTAGCCAGAATATACTATTTTATAATTCAGATATATTGAATTTATACTTCAAAATAGCTTAATATGTGGATTGAACGACAAGCAAAATCGGCCATTGCTCAAGCAACAAGATCTCGTCCGGTCGTGCTATTGACGGGTGCACGGCAGACGGGAAAAAGCTCGTTGCTCCGACATGAATTTCCTGATACAGCCTATGTTACTTTTGATTACATCATCAATGCTGAAGAAGCGGAAAATAATCCTGCGGCATTTCTCGGTCAGTTTTCCACTCAAGTTATTTTGGATGAAATCCAAAACGCCCCGTCGTTGTTCCGCGAGTTGAAAATAGTCGTCGATGCAAACAGGGAGACGTATGGGCGATGGATTTTAACCGGCAGTCGCAGGTTTTCACTCATGCAGGGCATCAGCGAGAGTCTCGCAGGAAGAATTGGCATTCTGCATCTCGAAACTCTCAGCGCGAAGGAGTTGCGCGAGTGTGGTTTTTTCCCGCGTGCCCGGCTAACCGATTTTCTTTGGCAAGGTGGATTTCCAGAGTTATGGGCGAATGAGCAGCTGACATTTGAGAGTTTTTTTCTCGATTACATACAGACGTATCTGGCACGGGACTTACAGACCATCATCAATGTGAGAAACGTACGCGACTTTCAGAGATTTATCCGCTTGTGTGCTGCGCGTGTAGGTCAATTATTGAATTACAGTGATTTGGCCACCAGCATTGGCGTCTCAAATAATACAATTAAAACATGGATCAATGCTTTGGAAGCTGCTGGACTGATATCACTTTTGCCACCCTATTATGCAAACATAGGCAAACGCCTTATCAAAGCGCCAAAACTCTATTTTTCTGATCAAGGACTTGTATGCGCCCTCTTAAATATCAACTCATCTCATGCCTGGGCGAATCATCCGAATCGCGGTGAACTGTGGGAAAATTTTGTTTATATGGAGTATGCAAAAACACGGCAACTTGTGCCGGGACAACATATTTTTTTCTATCGCGATAACAACGGCGTCGAGATTGATTTCGTCATCGAGAAAGGTGCCCAGCTCGAATTGATTGAGGCAAAAGCAACGGAACGAGTGGATGACCGCAAATTGAAATTTCCGCATGTCCGCCGGCATTTTGCCGAAACGACATCAACTGTCGCCTGCATGATCAATGAGGACCGAATGATCGATCTCAAGAACTATAGTATGGTCAATCCGTTATTCGCTGATGTCGCATAAAAAAGCAGATCTTACAAATCACGTCCATACCGACAAAATGAGTTACAGCAGCACGGCAACTCTTTTTATATCTGTATTTGATTGATGAACGATATTGACAAGGAGTCCCACATGAAAGTTAAAATTATCGGCCAAGCCTCTCTCCCGAATATACCCTGGCAGGATCGTCCCGCCGGCTCGAGCGAGGTCTGCTGGCGCTACAGCGATAATCCGGTCATTCGGCGCGATGCGCTGCCCAACTCGAACAGTATCTTTAACAGCGCGGTCATTCCGTTCAAAGGCGAATTCGCCGGCGTATTTCGCGTCGACAATACGGTTCGCGAGATGAAGCTGCATCGCGGCTTTAGCACAGATGCGATCAATTGGAAGATCGAACCAGAGCCGTTGACATTTCAATGTGACGATGCGGAAATCGGCAATTTTGTCTACGGCTATGATCCACGCGTCGTCAACATCGACGGTCGCTATTATGTGCAGTGGTGTAACTGGTATCATGGCCCGACCATCGGACTGGCGTGGTCAGATGATTTCCAGACCTTTCATCAGCTTGAAAATGCCTTTTTGCCCTTCAACCGCAACGGCGTCTTGTTCCCCCGCAAAATAAACGGCAACTTTGCCATGCTCAGTCGTCCCTCGGACAGCGGCCACACGCCTTTCGGTGACATCTATTACAGTGAAAGCCCGGACTTGACCTACTGGGGCAGGCATCGTCACGTCATGTCACCTATGGGCAATTCCTGGCAATATCTCAAAATCGGCGGCGGTCCGACGCCCATCGAGACAGCCGAGGGCTGGTTGCTGATTTACCACGGCGTCCTGCTCTCCTGCAATGGTTATGTTTACAGCGCCGGTGCGGCGTTGCTGGATCGCGAGCAGCCATGGAAAGTGATCGGCCGCGCCAAGCCATATATACTCAATCCGCGAGAATACTATGAGTGCGTTGGCGACGTGCAAAATGTCGTTTTCCCATGCGCCGCCCTGTGCGATGCCGACACCGGACGATTGGCCATCTATTACGGTGCTGCCGATACAGTGGTCGCCCTGGCATTTTCCTATGTTGACGATCTCATCGATTTGATCAAGACAAATTCGTGGTGATGCAGTGCAGTTGGTGTCAAGGACAGGGATGTCGGTATAGCTGCTCCACACCATGTACAGCTTGCCGGTCTTGCCCGTGTAAAGAGAGGGGCCATCTGTGACGGTATTGCTATCCTGCCCATCAGTTTTTGGCCAGAGCGCTGCTGAGGCGTGGAACATCTTGACCGGTTCGCCAACGGTCGCGGACAGATCATGTTTGAGCTGAATGTACTACATCGCGCATGCGGATATCGGCCAGGTGAATCATCTCATCGGAATCCTGAGGTGCTCGCCAATTTGGTTGTGCTGTTGCCACCGCCGAAAACAGCGCCAGGCCAAGAATGAAAAGGGTGGTTTTTCTGCGCATCATTTCTCCACTTTTTTCTGTGCTGCAAGCCGATAGAGACCGGCGCCGTGTTTTGCAATGAGCGGCGCAAATTCAGCCGTGAAAACGCCCAAGTTTTTTCCAGCCCATAAATCTCTGATCTGCACACTCCCGGCCAAACCGAGCTGATCGAACTGAACAGCAATCAAAGCCGAATCCGGCGGCTCGGGTCCGGCTGGATCCTGCGTAAAGACCATAAACCGCACCGTGGCGCCATCGCCGCTTTCGATGCAGGCTTTATCAAGTCCGGCGCGGGCAGAGAACCGGTCATATCCTTGCGGGACGTCGTACTCTATGACCGAGGGAGAGTGCGTGCCGATGCCGATAGAGTGCGTGATCTCATCTACGATCAATGGCTGGCCGGAAACACTTTTGTTGATGGTTGCGGCATTCCACCCGGACGTGGCGCTGCGCCATTTGAGATCGGCGAGAGAGAGAGCCCCTGTCGCCCCGATCAGTTTCGGCTCGATCCAGTCGGCATGATCCCAGGCATTGCCGTCGCCGCCATCGGAGACGACCAGATAGAGTTTGTGCGCCCCGGAGATATCCACCTCCACATCGACGCTGTGAGCAGGATCCTTTGCCGAGACGATTTCACTCGTCCACGCCGCCCTCTGTTCTTCGATCTGCACCTGTTCCTGCGTGTTGAACAGGGCGAGATAGATGTCGCCCGTCTCCGGATCATCAGCAGTCCAGGCGATGAGGTCATCTTTGCGGAAGAGCTGTCTGTTATTGGAACTTTTCTGATTGACAGCCAGCACTTCCCTGTTGATCAACAGCGACAGGGTAAAGTCGTCAGTGCTCGGTAGATCGCCGCCAAACATGAGCGGCGAGCGAAAGATGGCGAAAAGCGTCATGAGGGTATAGTGTTCATCTCTAGTGAATCCGCTCATGCGGTCGTCGCCGCGCTCGGCCCGGATGCCGATGCGACCGAGCGGCAGCATGTCCGCATCTGGAAAATGACCATCGCCAATGTGGGGCGCCCAGCGATGGCAAACCTCGAACTCGTTCTTCAATTGCGGCCAGTTATCCCAGAAATCGCCGATGATGCGCCACATGTTGGCGTGCGTTTTTATGTGTTCCGCGTGTTCAATGGGCGTTTCGCCCGGCGAGGTGCTGAGCACAATCGGACGGCCTGTCTGATCGATAGCCTGGCGAATCATCTCGATTTCGGCCCGGTGGTACGGGGTCGACAGATCATCGATCTTGACGAAATCGACGCCCCAGGAGGCGTAAAGATTGAAGATGGAATTATAGTACTCTTGCGCGCCTGGCCTTCCAGCGACGACAGTGTACATGTCGCCGAGCCAGCGGCAGAGCCGTTCTTCGCTATAAATATCCGCAGCCGTTGCGCTGCTGCCCACTATAGGGGTGTTTCTTCTGACCGCTTCTCTGGGGATGCCGCGCATGACGTGAATGCCGAATTTCAATCCCTTGCCGTGAACATAATCGGCCAACGGTTTAAAGCCGTTGCCATCCGCCGCAGAAGGAAATCGAACCGGACTTGGGGTAAATCTTCCGTATTCATCCATATTGTAAACAGGATTTATCTGATTATAGCCATGTGTTTTCGTGTTATCAACATACCAGCGAATATCGACGACGATATACTGCCAGCCGAATTCTTTCAGATTCTCGGCCATATAATCCGCATTGGCTTTCACCTCTTTTTCCGTGACCGTAGGACCGTAGCAGTCCCAGCTGTTCCAACCCATAGGCGGCGTCGGCGCCCATTGCAGAAACTCTCGGTTGAGCGGCTTCTTTTCCATTTTTGTCTCTTGTGTACACTGAATTACGGATAATAAAAAAATCACAATGACGAGCAGTTTTTTCGGCATGTCAATACCCTCTCCATGGATTGAGCAAAATATTGAGTTGAGCTGATGAACTCGGTTTTTATATTACGCCTACTTTTTCGCTTTGTGTTTGCTATTTATAATGGCTAATATTATTGTCAAAAACAACCAGATTATGCCAACAGAGGAGAGGTAAGCCCTCTGAAAGGCGTACTAGAAAGGATATCTTGGCACAGCCGAAAAATCAAGACATCGTTTCATTCAAGAAAGGAAAAACAGAAACCACAGAGATCGCGGAGAACCGCCGAGGAAGAAAGAGCTTGTGGCTTTTCTCTGTGTTCTTTGTGCGCTCGGTGGTTGAATTCTTTGCCCTTCGCACTAATAACTTTTCGTTTTGTAGTAGAGAAACTTGCGCGTGACGTCTGAAAAATTCAAAGGATAAGGAAAGCTATGAAAACGAATTATAGCATCTTTTTTTTGTCAGTCATTTGTCCTCTGCAAATGATGGCGGGATCCTGGGTGCCAGATTTGGGCAATGGCTCGTATAAAAATCCGATTATTTATGCGGACTATTCAGATCCTGATGTGATCCGCGTTGGGGAGGATTTTTTCCTGACCGCATCCAGTTTTAACTGTATGCCGGCTCTGCCGATTCTGCACTCGAAAGATTTGGTCAATTGGCGGATCGTCAATCATGCCATCAAATCATGGCCGGATGATTATTTTGACCTGCCGCAGCATGGCAATGGCGTCTGGGCGCCATCTCTGCGCTACCACAACGGTCACTTTTGGATCTACTATGGCGATCCGGACCAGGGCATTTTCATGGTCAAAACCAGTGATCCGTTTGGCGAATGGGAGCAGCCCGTACTCGTCAAAAAGGCCAAAGGGTGGATCGATCCCTGCCCGCTCTGGGATGATGACGGCAGCGCCTATCTCGTGCACGCCTTTGCCAACAGTCGCGCCGGCATCAAGAGCGTTTTGCACATCAATCGAATGAGTGCGGATGGGACAAAACTTTTGGACGAGGGCACGCTTGTTTTTGACGGGCATGCAAATCACCCGACGATCGAAGGCCCCAAGTTTTACAAGATGAATGGTTATTACTATATCTTTGCGCCGGCTGGCGGCGTAGCAACCGGTTGGCAGACGGTCCTGCGTTCCAGAACTGTTTTTGGTCCGTACGAAGACAAAATCGTATTAGCGCAGGGCGAAACGCCCATAAACGGACCGCACCAGGGCGGGTATGTCGAGCTCGAGAACGGCGACAGCTGGTTTGTCCATTTTCAGGATCTTGATCCCTACGGCCGCATCACCCATTTGCAGCCAATGGTTTGGAAAGACGACTGGCCGGTCATGGGTATTGATAGCGATGGTGATGGAATAAGTGAACCGGTGCTGGAATATGCCAAGCCCGCGATTGGAAAAGCAGTTCCCATCACCATACCGCAAACGTCAGATGAATTTGAAGACAAAGAGCTCGGTTTGCAGTGGCAATGGCACGCCAGTCCAATAAGTGAGTGGTATGATTTGCGGGATGGCGCGCTGCTGCTCCACTCACAACCGACGCCGGCCGATGCGACAAGTTTATGGCCAGTCCCCAATCTATTGCTGCAAAAGTTCCCGGCGCCAAATTTCAGCGTCACGACCAAAATAACCTTCGCGCCGAACTCTGATGGCGAAAAAATGGGCCTCATCGTCATGGGACTGGATTATGCTTATCTTGCGGTGGAGAAAAATGCAAGCGGATTATCCCTCGTCCAAGCGGTCTGTCATAACGCGGACAAGGGCGCTGCCGAACAGCTGAATCAGCAGCTGCCGATTCAGGGCAACACTGTCTATTTCAAAGTTGATGTGATGCAACCAGGTGTGTGTTCTTTTTCTTTCAGTCTGGATGGCCGGAATTTTCAGCCTTTCGGTGCAGAATTCGGGGCGCAACCGGGCAAATGGATCGGCGCCAAGGT
>RQOI01000078.1 GCA_003854995.1 Candidatus Zhuqueibacterota bacterium | reverse complement strand
TTGCTCTTTCCATAAGGAAAGATAATAACTCTTTTTGCGAGAAACCAGTCTTTTTTTATTTTTTTTACCTGTAACTGACCTTTTACACTATTTCTAAATTTATTTTTGCGTTTTCCAAAAACTTTGCTATATTATAGCAAAAGATGCGGGCGGCTAGCTCAGCGGTTCAGAGCGCTCGCCTCACACGCGAGAGGTCGAGAGTTCAAATCTCCCGCCGCCCACCTGCCAAAGCCTTGCCAAGCCTGCAAGGCTTTTTTCATTTCATGTAAAAATACAAAAGCCCCGCCGGGAAGCGGGGCTTTTTCGTTGCATGGAACAAGGAGGAAGGAGAACAATTTTATAAAACACGGGCACTGAAGCTGCTTGCTTAGGGGGGCTCGGCAAACAACGGGGGGATTCAGTGCCCGATGCTTCTCGCATTGAAATGTCGAATTTTTAAGTGGATTCACGGATGCGGTGGCAAAAAAGTGATTCAACTGCTGCGGATCACTTTTGTTGGTGTCGATCTTGGGATGCTCTGCTGTTGTCAGTATCTATCTTAACAATTCGCGTGCCAAATGTGAGGCACGGCAGATTTATCTTGCGCTATTAGACATTGTAAATATTTGCTTTAAGAAAGATGAATTCCACACATTCAGCCGCATCGCCGCTCGCGTCGGCGGCAATATCCATTTTGAAATTCAGCGTCGTGCGCCTTACAATTTCCGTACTTAAATCTTGTACATGGCGAAAAATCTCACTAAACTGTAGATCATGATCACATATAGGAAAATCTCATGAAAATCTATCTTGTGCTGCCTTTTATATTCATCTCCGGACTCTTGGCCAGACCGGCTTTTGACGACTATTTCGAAAACAAGACACTGCGCATTGATTACTCGCATACCGGAACAGCTGATGCGGAAATCTTTAGCCTCGAGCAGGTCTATGAAGAAGGAGAATGGCCCGGCACGCGACAGCATATCGTCAATGACCTCAACCTCGGATCCTATCAGGCGTGCGTCTATGATGCCGACAGTCGCGAGCTCATCTTCAATTACGGCTTTTGCTCCATTTTTGCCGAATGGAAAACGACCGATGAAGCGATCAATGGCATTCATCGCACCATGCACGAAACAGTCCGCATCCCCTTTCCGAAAAAGCCCATCATCTTCTCTCTGGCCAAACGAGATGTAAACAACGATTTTGCCGAGCTTTGGTCAACGGAGATCGACCCGCACTCCCGTTTTGTCAATCGGGAGAAAAAAAAGATCCCGTTCAAGGTTGAAAAGGTCATCGATAACGGTTTACCCTATGCCAAAGTCGATCTGCTCATCCTCGGCGATGGCTACACAAAAAAAGAGTTGAAAAAATTTCGCCGGCATGTGCGGCGCTATACGGATGTCCTTTTCGCCTCAGCGCCTTTTGCGGAGAGAAAAGAGGACTTTAATGTCTGGACGATCGAAGTGATTTCCGGCGACTCGGGCATTGATCAACCGCGCAAAAATATCTGGAAGGATAATGCTCTCGGCTCAACATTTAATTTCTTCGACGTGGAGCGCTACGTCCTCACCCTGGAGAACAGGCGACTGCGCGACATCGCGTCCGTGCTCCCCTACGACGCCATCATCATTCTCTTCAATACGCCGCGCTATGGCGGTGGCGGCATCTATAACTGTTTCGCCACCTGTTATACAGGCCAGCCGGCAAACTCGCCCGATTGGTGGTCGGATTATGTCTTTGTGCATGAATTTGGTCATTCCTTTGCCGGTCTGGCGGATGAATATTACAGCTCGGACGTCGCGTACAATGATATGTACCCGCTGCACGTTGAACCGTGGGAGCCCAATATCACAACCTTGCAAATGGATGGCCAGCCCAAGTGGCACGCGTCACTGACCGACGACGTCGATATACCGACTGATTGGAACAAATCAGCCTATGACTCGCTGTCGCACCTGCGCGGAGAACTGCGCGAGACCGATCCTGATTATGAGACAAAGCGCGATGTGATCGACGGTCAGTTGCAGGCGATGTTGAATGCGGAGAACTTCGACGTCGTCGGCTGTTTTGAGGGCGGCGGCTATGCGTCCAGCGGCATCTATCGCCCCTCACTCAATTGTCGCATGTTTTCCAAGAGTCTGGTTGAGTTTTGTCCCGTGTGCGAAGAAGCGATACGCCGCGTCATTGATTACTACATAGAGTAGAAATGACAGCTAGCACATCTTGCCATCGTAATATTCATCGCGCGCCCAGCGCAGATGACGTGGAGTGGCCAGGTGCGCCAGACGCGTCTCGATCTCGTGAAAATCTTGATGCGTCTTGCCGACCTCGGGCGAGCTCTTGATGATGCGAGCATTCTCTTCCAGAGTCGCCAGACCAAAATGGCCGATGCAGGCAGAAGCTACGCCGTCCTGTCCCAGGGCATAATCGATCAAATCAGCCGGCGTCGCCTCCTTGCCGACGACATCGCGCATCACCTTCATGGCCAGGACGCCGATATTCTGCTCCTTTGCGGTCGGCAGCGCGACCTGCGCAAAGCCGCCATATGTTGTCGCGTTGATGGCCAAAAGGCACACATCCACCTCAAATCGTCCCATGAGATCTTTGGATTTTTCCGCAGAATTCATGCTGGAAAAGCCGATCGTTTTGGCCACGCCCTCCTCTTTCAGTCGCATCATCATCGGATATATCCTCGCGCCGAACGCATCCAGGTCTTCTGATTTTTCAATGCTGTGAATCATCAGGATATCAATATAGTCGGTTTTCAAACGGGATAAACTCCGCTCGATTTCCCGCATCGCTGCATCAGGATCGCGCGAATCAAACTTGGTCGAAATGATCACTCTGCTGCGATGTGGCGACAGAATCTCGCCAAAGCGTTCTTCACTGCTCAGCGACGCCCCCCACTGGTAAGAAGAAGCGGTGTCAAAGACTTTTATCCCCATATCGAGGGCGCGCTGCAAAAGCGGTTCCCAGTCGCCGTCCTCATTTTTCAAAAACTGCGAGCCGCCGCCAAAAGTGAGCAGCGGAATCTCAACGCCGGTTTTGCCGAGCAGCCGGGTCGGCAGCTCCTCTTTTTTTGCCGAACAGGGCGTCGCCGACAGTGCGATGAGTCCGGCTGACGTTTTCTTGATGAAATCGCGCCTGGTGATTTCGCTCATGATGAACTCCTTTACATGAACTAAAAGCCATCAGCTTATCCCTCTTTACTTTTCAAACGTGTCGATAGACATCCCACTCCAGATAGTTGGCAAACGCCTCTTCCAGAATATCTGCGACGCGCGACATGCTCATGGCCGCGTGATGCTCAAATCCGTTTTTACAGATATATTTCAGCAGCGATTGCAGGTTCTCCACGCGCACGACGGCGCGAGCGCCAAAGGTCTGCAGCGGATCATCGGTAAATTCGCCCTCGCCGATATAGGCGCGGATCTCGCCATAGGCATCATCCGTAGTGATGCGGGCAAAGGACAACGGGCCGCTCGGCGTACGCCCGGCGAGGGCGCCATAGGTATTCTCCTCCCCGACGATCGTGCCCAGAATTTCCGCGGTTCTGATCTGAATATCAGGCAGGAAATCTTTTGCCCAGTTGCCACAATGGAAAAAGACGCATTTGTCCGGATCATCCGCATAATTATTGTTCCAGTCGACCAGCGCGCTGGGTGTGCCGGAGGCCAGCTGCAGCGCGTACATCGACATCACGCCGGTGATATCCACTTCACAGGCGCTCGGCCGCATGTTCTGGCTCAGCATGCTCATGATGGTGCACGCATTGACGCCATAATTCTGCTGCAGCGATGTCCAGCACTGCAGTGCAGTGGCGTGCAAATCAAGTTCCTGCATCCAGTCATCGATGACCAGCGCGAGCTTGGCCATGAGCAGCATGGATTTCGGCGGCACACCTGCGGCATCGGCATAGGCGCTGATCTGCGCCATTCTGCCTTTCACTCTGGCATCGTCATCAGCCAGTTTGTTGGCGTTGCCAAAGACCTCGGAAAAATCGATCGTCTGCACCGAAACGCCAGCGTCCTGCAATATCTTTTCGCTGTATCGAACGGTCTGAAAAGCGTTCGGCCGCGCGCCGATGGCGCCAAAGCGCGCCTGGCGCAGGCCTTTCACAACCCGGCAGACGCCGAGAAATGTCTGCAGATCCTCTTTGAAACTCTCGCTCTGGGGATGCACCGTGTGCAGCTTGGTCAGAGTGAACGGGAGATTATATTGCCGCAGATTGTTGCAGAGCGATATTTTGCCGCAAAACGAATCCCGGCGGCGATCGACGGTCAGTCTGTTCATATCATCCGGATAAGCCTGGATGAGAATCGGCGCCGCGAGTCCTGACAACTTGACCGCGTCAGCGATGCCCTTTTCTTCACCAAAGTTGGGCAACAAGATGAGGATGCCGTCTATGAGATGCCGATTTGCATCGAACAGCGCAGCGCATTTTTTTGCATCGTCCCATGTCTCCACAGCGCCGAGTTTCGTCTCCGCATCGAGCATGACGGCATTGATGTTCAACTCGTCAAAGAGCGCAGAGACATCAGCTCGCGCCTCGCTGATGAGCACATCCGGGAAAAAATTGCGATTGCCAATAATAACGCCAAGCGTCTGCTTCATCCTGCACTCCTTTCCTCAGCCCAATGGAATGGCCTGATCAAGTTGATCCAGTGAAAATAAATGCTGACAGTGGCGAAGAGATCATCGATGTCATTTTCTTCCCCATCTGATATCTCGTTCATAAGACACACGCTGACTCCCGCTATGTCACTTTTCGATTGATTCTTTTCTTCATGGAGACAAAACGTCGAGAACTATAGGCGATCAGCGCGGCAGCGCTGCATAAAAAGAGTATGCCAAAAACATACAAAAAGAGCACATCGCGATAGAGTTCGAGCAGCGAGACACCGCTGGCAATGAGCATCAGCGCGGTTCGGATATAGGCCATCAATGTGCGTTCATTGGCCATTTTCGTTCGTTCGAGCGCCAATAAATCTCTGAAAAGCAGGCTCTCCTTCTGAAAATCATCCATTGCGCAAGACCTCGCGATATGTTTGGACAGATGCGAATAGTATAATTTTTAATTAAATTAGAGAATGCGGTGAAAAGAAACAAGGAGAAATGTTTGTCGTGCAAAATAGAAAAGCGCCCCAGCAGCGGGCTGGAGCGCTTGACATTAACGAACCAGCGACATTCGCTTTGTTTGCTCGAAATCTTGTGTGACAATCTTGTAATAGTAAATGCCGGACGGATGACCCGATCCATCCCATTGCACTGCATGCGTCCCGGCCGCCAGCTGACGGAACAGGAACTGATCGATCATTCTGCCGCGTGAGTTGTAAATCCGCAGTGAGACATCGTTCTTTTTAGGCAGACGGTATGCGATCGTGGTGACGGGATTGAAGGGATTGGGATAATTTTCGAGCGCATAGTCAGTGATTGGTCTTTCATCAGTCTCGACCGTCGTGCGAAAATCCTCCATCGCCTCGTTCATCCAGTCCAGACGATCGACCATCCATATGTAAAAGTGATCGTAATCATCATGATAGGTTTCGCCGATATAACCATATGGCTCGACCGCCCTGCCAGTGACAGGCCAGCGCTCAAAATTGAGGACGCGATCGTCCGTGAGGATCTGATAGAGCGAATCGACTTTGTGCAGGACAAAATCTTCCGACAGCACATTGTCCTTCAGCGCACGCCAGCGTTTATAGAGCGGAACAGTGAAGGCCTTGTCTTCAAACAGCTGCTGCCACCACATCGGCACAAACATGGAATCCGAGCGGACATTTTGCGAGTTGCGCAGATAGTCGATCTGCCAACCCGCCACTCTATTTCCCTCGTAGAGCGTTGTGTTGCCGCAGGCGTTATTGTAATCCATTGCACTTTTAATGTACAGCCTGGGGTTGATGCTGTCGCGGTCTTTGTACAGGATCATGTGATTTCGGTAGGCATCGACGTTTTTCGCCAATTCGTTGACAAGGAAATAGTCAACGGCCGAGGCGATATCTATCGAGTTAATGACTTGCGCTTCAAAGCTGTTGATGAACGACCGAATATAGTTCTCTTGCTCCTGCGGCAGCTCCAGAGCGGGATAGCGGTAGAGGTAACGGATGGCATATGGCGCGCCGCGAAACGGCGCCACGGGCGAGTCGAATCCCGGCAGAGACCTGCTGTTGTTGATGTCGAGAATGTATCCGCCAGTCACGGCATCGCCCTGTAAATCGCTCGGCGTCATAGCCGCAATATTGATACGGTTGACATGTCGATTATTTTGCTCCTGCAGAACATAGATGCCCATATAGTCATCATGAATATAAAGATGGCAGATGCGCGCCGAGTGTCCGCATCCCATGTGAGCGGCAAGCTCAGCCATGATCAGGTTGCGAAGGAGCGTCTTGTCATTGTACGGTGCATAAAAGAGCCATTCGTCGCCCGCAGCAAGACCCAGCAGCGGGGCGCTGACCGATTCATCAGAGCCGTCTTTCAGGGTGAAGGAATAGTGGTTTTTCGGGTAATTGTACTGATTCGTCAACTGAGTGATCTCGATGCGGCTCTGGTAGCTCGCGGCGTGCGTCAATCGATGTTCCTGACCCGCGCCATTGTCGATGATTTGCATGGAGGCCGTACGGATGTTGCCCACCGATAGTGGGCCGTCCGGCTGCACCACGACGATGGGCAGATCAGAGACGAAATTTCTCTGGTAATTTTTGCGGCCAAAGAGCTCCACCTGGATCAGAAAGTCCGGGCTGCTGCCCGTGACATTCATGCCCTGAACGGCAAAGAGATTTTCACCTGCCAGCAGTTTATCGATATGCGCGGTAATGTCAAACCACACCATGCCCTGCGCCTCATGCGGCTGCGAGGCATTGGAGCGATGGTTTGGATTTTGCGGCGCATTCGCAGCAGCGACGAGCTCGCCGTTCAGATAGGCGATAAAGCCATCATCAAAACGAATGCCGATGACGAGATAATCCAGTTCTGCCAGCACGCCCGCAGCGAGATCGAACTTGGCCCGGACATAACACGTTGATCCGCGACTGCCCGCGAGATTCAAGGTGATAAATTTATCATAGTCGCCCGCGCTATCAAAACCGATGCCGCCTGGCGCGCCTGAACAGAGCGTCCAGGCCGTATCGATCAGCGCTGGATCGGAATTCCAGTTATCAATATCATCTGCTGGTACGATGACCATCTTGTCGGCATCGACCGGCACCAGGGAGACGTTGAGACCCTGACTTGCAGCGGATTGAATCACTGCCAGCAAAAAGAGCACAATACCGACAGGTTTAGAATAATGACATCTTTGTAATAACTTCATCTTTTTCTCCAGAATCGAGCGAATAAATTGGCTAAAACCGCTTTGTGTAGACATGGCAATAGGGCAGCGCGCCTTTTTTCTCATAGTAATCCTGATGATAGTCCTCCGCCACCCAGAATGTGGTCGCCGGCTGCAACGTGGTCGCGACTTTATATCCCTTCTCCTTGAGCCTGTCGATGAGCTTTTGCGCCACCTCTCGCTGCGCTTCGTTTTCATAGAACACGACCGAGCGATACTGCTCACCTATATCGGGCCCCTGACGATCGACCTGTGTCGGATCATGGATTTCAAAGAACAGACGTGCCAGCGTTTCGTAATCTGTCTTTTTAGAGTCGTAGGTCACCCGGACGGCCTCGATATGGCCGGTCGAATGGCTGCACACCTCGCGATAGGTCGGATTTGCCTTGTGCCCCCCGGTGTAACCGGACACGACATCGATGACGCCCGGCTGTTTTT
>RQOI01000518.1 GCA_003854995.1 Candidatus Zhuqueibacterota bacterium | reverse complement strand
GGACGCGCGACGGGTTCCATCAGCTCCATTAATATCGGCAGGGTGACGATCTGGGCGCTGGTGGATAATCAGCCGCTCGTTTCGACAGAGATTGAATTTGTCCCTGGGTCTCCTGTCCTGGCGATGAAGATAAATGATGGTCAAACGGGCGAAAAGGCCATGCTACTGCCGCAGCCTGTCGGCGTTTTGGTGCAGGACGCTTTTTCGCATCCGATACAAAACCTAAAGATCACCTTTTCCGTCAGAAGCGGCAAAGGATCCATCGCAGAGCCGCAACCTTCGCTGACCAATGCGGAGGGGAGAGCCATGGTGCATTGGACGCTCGGCGATTCCCTCGGCGAACAACGTCTGCGCGCACTCATTGACGGCATGGTCACTCCACTCGATTTCACCTCTTTCGCCATTCCGCCCAGCGACGGCGTTGTCAAAGTTCTTTCCGGAGATTCCCTGATCGCGCCGGTCAACCAGCCGTTGCCGGAACAGTTCAAAGTGCTGGTGACGAGCAAAAGTGGCGATCCGATCAGCAGTATACCCGTCGAGTTTCAGGTTCTGACGCAGGGCGGTGGCGCCTGGTCAACCTCATCGCTGGCCTATACGGATCAGAATGGCATTGCCGCTGCTCAGCTCGTAGCGGGATCGCAGGTCGGCGAGCATCAGGTGCTCGCCACCGCAACGAACTATGGCTCTGTCTTTTTCAATTTCAAAATTGTGCAGCAGCGCACTGTGCAAATCATCAAGCTCTCCGCCGATGGTCTTTCGGCGCGACCAAAAGCCGAGCTGTCGACAGTGATGAAAGTGGTCGATGTCTATAATCGACCTCTGAGTCAGGAAACGATCACGTTCGTCCAAACTCAGGGTCAGAGTTATATCAAAGAGAGCTTGCCCATGAAGACCAATTCTGCCGGCCTGTTGACAGCGACATGGGTGCTGGGCACGTCCGGCGCGCAACAGATGGAGGTCAAGGCCGTCAATGCGCTGCATCAGGCGACCTATTTCACCGCCGTAGTGGTCAATTCGGCGCCTCGTTTTGATCCGCCGCTGCAAAAAAATATCGCTGCGGATGCGGGCCAGGAGATAAAATTCATTGTCAATGCGACAGATCTTGAT
>RQOI01000517.1 GCA_003854995.1 Candidatus Zhuqueibacterota bacterium | reverse complement strand
GGCGTCTCGGATAAAAATGGGCGAAAAAGGCCGCGGCGGCAAAAGAGTTGGCCGCGTGCGAGGACGGAAACGATGGCGATGTTTTCAAGCCGATGAGCATATTGACCCTGCCGAGCGCTTCGAATGCCTGACACGGCCGCACTCGATCGAATAGTGGTTTCAGTATTGACGAGGAAATTTGATCGCTGAGCACGATGAGCGGTATGAGCAGCAAGACGACGATGCGCCCCTGTCTGCCGCCTTTCCAGAGCAGCATGCCGATGATGATGAGAAAGAACGGATACCAGTTCTGCTGCGTGGTGATCATCGGCATCAGCCAGTCGAGAAAAGGATTGGCGAGATCATCGTTGATGAAGAAGAAGAGAGACGTATCAATCCGCTGCATAAAGTCAAGTATGTGGGGCATGCCTTTCCTTCCACGTAAATTTTATGAATGGTCCGAGAGCGCCGAAAATGACCACATATGGCACGTGCAGCAATTCGGCAAAGGGAAAGATCCACAGATAGCGCACCCGGCGCATGTGCGCGGCAAAACGAAAGAGCAGCGTCCATTCGAAATAGGCCTTCAGACCGATGAACAGCAGCGACCAGGGAGATTTTTGATAGAACAGGATGGGGACGCCGACGAGGAGTGCCAGATTGTAGATGTACACGATGAGGAGAACGACCACTTTTTTGAAATCGTAGTGAAAGCTTTTCGATGCATGCCGCAGCCGCTGATTGACAAACTGGCGCAGATTTTTCACCAAAAATGTCGGCACCGCGAGGTGCGACGCATAAGCGTACTGTATTTTCCACTCGGTCCTCTGCACCAGCTTGAGCATCAGGTCATCATCGCCGGAGACAAAGTTCTGAATCTTGCCAAAGCCGCCGACCTGCTCGTACACTTGCTTGCGATAGGCCAAATTGCGGCCGTTGCAGGTGGCCGGGACGCCCCAGCCGGCCGTGCCGGCGGCGATCGTTGCCAGGGAGAGCGATTCCAGCGCCAGAAGATAACCGAACGGAAAGGAGAGCCGGGGCAGCTCGCACGGCGAAAAGCCGATAACCATGCCGACCTCCGGGGTGAACAGCCGGACCATGCCCTCTATCCATTGAGCCGGCGGTCGGCAATCCGCGTCCGTGAGCAGGATGATCTCACCTTTTGCCGCATGAATGGCCAGAGTGATGGCATTCTTTTTGGGCGATATGACCTGATGTCGATTTTCGGTCTGCAGCAGCTTTATCCGGTCATCTGCAAAAGAAGCGACCCGTGCGGCGGTGCGGTCTGTCGATTGATCGTCGACAATGATGATCTCATAGCGACTGGCCGGATAATTTTGCCGCGTCAACGCCCCCAGGAGCTGTTCGATGTTTTCCTCTTCATTCCGCGCCGCGACAATGACGGACACGAACGGTTGATCCGCCGTGGTCTTTGAGCGCAGACGATTCAGACCGAAAAAAATCCACAGCAAGGCAGAAATATACAGGATGGTGAAAAGGCCGAGTGCGAGTGACACAGCATCACCAGTTGAAGGAAAAATTAAAGCGCACAAGATGGTCAACGGACATCAGACCTTCCTCTTGCCAAAGATTGCGCGCCTCTCGATAGGTGTAGGACAAGCCGACGAAAATGTCCCGGCGGATCTGATCGACCATCTGGAGGCCGAAGAGATTTCGACTTTCCACCACGCCGCGCAGGAAATCCTGGCGGTCGCCTTCGGCGGGACGGGTGGTGGTGTCGGCCTCTCCTGCGCCCTTGCGGACGTGCTCGGCGTTCAGTTCCACCCGAAAGTCCCGGCTCAACTGCCAGCCGAGTTCGAGATAAAATGTATCGGCGTTCGGGCCGAGCCAATGGCCAATGACTTTATCATAGTGCGTATAGATGTTGATGGAATCCCAGTGCGTGTAGACATAAGGCGACACCCGGCCATATTCAGCTCTGATATCAACATTTTTCAATTTGCACGGATCAGCCCAGCTCACGCCGCAGAGGAAAGCGAATTTATTGCCATAATAATTGCTGCCGATTTTCGTCGATGTCATGTCATCGATGAACCACTCCCCGTAGAGCGTCACATTTGGTATCCGGGTATAGGTGAGATCGACTGCCAGATTGTTATTGTCCTTGTCGCCAAGATGGTGTTCAGCCACATGGTAGAGCATCAGCGGATTCAAGTAGGACAATTCTACGTTGCGGTCGCCGTAGATGACGGTTTCGGCAAGGCCCAGATAGAGGCCGCGCAACAGGATCAAATCGAGGCGATGCGCGGCGAGATATTTGGCGCCGAGGCCACTGCGCAGCCAGGCGTGCATATAGGAGAATTTGATGCTTCTAAACCGCACGGAAAAGCGCACATTATCGACCGGCGGAGCGTTGCGCGTCAGCGTTGCACCGCCGTGATAGCCGGGTCCCCAGTCGAATTCATCGCGCCCGACTTCCAGTCGCAGCCAGGGCTTGTCCCAGACAAAATAGGCTGTCGCCTGATCGCGAAAGATATTGGCGCCAGAGACGACGACAGGGGAGCCTTCGTCCGGATTAAAGCTCTCGTCATCGCGATCTTCGCCGCGGGTCATGGAATTTCTCGCTTGTGCGAAAAAACCAACCGTGTTGCCAATGTGACCGCGGAGCTGACCTCCCAGGGTGGTCTCTGATAACAGTTGCGGCGGATCGTACTGCCCTCCCCGGTTGGATATGATGGACTGAGCGCCGACCAGATCACCGTAGAAAAGCCCGACTTGATCCTGAACTCGAAACAGGTGTTTCTCTCTGCTTATTTGGGCTGGGAATTTGTCTCGCGCGAATTCATCCGACAGATCGCCCATGAGCTGTTCCAGCAACTGCCAATCGGTCCTGGACAGCAGCTCCGGATCTCTGGAGGCGTTCTCATAAATTTGCGCCACTACGTCGGCATATCTGTCGCGCGGGATGGGACGCGCTCTGAGCTCGTGGCTGTTGAACAAGCCCTTGGCTTCCATGCGGCTGAGGAATTTATATCCCCAATGGTCCAGCGGCATATTGACGGTCTGGCTGAACAAAAGCGGAGAAAGGAGAAAAAAAAATGTTTGCATTCTGCAATAAAATTGTTTCAAAAATGTCCTCTCGCTGTTCATGGATTCCGAGAAAATATAGCAAATGGTTGTGGGAATTCAAAAGAGAAAGTGATGGAAGTAACTGTCGGCGAGATCAAAATAGAAATGGGGTGCTTCATCCGCACAAGCACCATTCTACCTATAGCTGAGGTTTTACCAAAGGGCACTGCCGCGAATCAGGGCATCCAGATTATCAAACTGGCACATCCGCTTTTCTGTTGAACCGTCGCCAGGCAAGCGCGTGCAGAAATCGGCGCGACTTTATGCGCCGCAGTTGTGGGAGCCTGGCACGCCATTCCTTTTCCAGGGTCAACGCGCGGCTGAAACAATCGTTTGCATAAACGTTTCTTTTATCACGGCTGACTTGCGCCAGGCGCAACGCATCCTCCACAAACTTGCGCTCGATCTCTATCTGATCGTTCCTTATGGCGCCTATCAACGTGGCATAATCCGGCAAAAGAGATCGATGCAGGACTTCATGCTGCCAAAAGAACGCCTCGTCGTCGTAAAAGCCTGTCGGACAGTGAGTTAAACTGGTAATCGACGAATCAATCCACAAGGGTTTGTAGATGCTCGTGCAGGGCGCTGCCGTTGCGGTGACAAATATCGTCGGTCGCTCGGGCGCCAGGTGACAGACCATGGAGCCGGTCGTTTGGCTGCCTCGCACCGGTCCGTAACCGGCGTGCATGCAGACAGTTGCGCCGGTCAATCCGCGATGCGGCCGGTAATTTTCTTCCCCGTCATGATCGCGCAAGATGGCCATCATGCTGTTCGGGGACAACTGACCGGCGTGAGCCGTGAGCTGCCGCATGGTTCGATGTCGTCTCTTGCGGCAATCGCTGAATGTCGTGAATATCGAGTCAGAATAGCAGGCGGAAAAATTAAAGTCCGTGGTTTTGCACCACTTTTTACCGATGGCATAGTTCACCAGGTTTTGTGAGGCCATATCCCATTGATTTTCGATCGTGATGCCGTTGGAAATTGAATAGACACCGGAAATCTTTTTTGCCGCCCACTGTTTTGCCGCCGTCTCCAGCACCCAGGCCTCGAACGGATCGGCGATGAGAAAGCTGTTATGATAATAGAATTTGTGTTGATATCCGCAATTGCCGCCCTGGCCGTACTGCTCCAGCAGCTCCACGATGACGCGCACCGCCTCTGCGGCCGTCGCTGCTCGTTCCAGCGCCAGCCGCAACAGGTCCATGCCGATGAGACCCGGTTTTTTGTCCATCGGCGCCCTGGTGAACACCGCCTCATTGCCGATCGCCACGCCTTTTTCATTGACTCCCATCTCCGCGACCCAGATCCAGAATGGCTTTGCCAGCAGGACGGCATAGGTATGCTCGGCCTGCGGCACCTCCAGGTACGTGCACTTTAGCGTTGACTTTGCGTGATCAGCCGCCGGCAGGATCAGGATGTGATGCGCTTCGTTTGGCTCGCGATCCGAGTTTTTGCCGAACAGGGTGACGCCGTCCCTGGTCGTTGCGCCGGTGGCGACGAGGGTGTCGCAGCCGGCGGGCAGGTGGCGAAGCGCGCAGTGGTAATCAAGATCCATGGAACTCTCGCAAAAATAAAAGTTAGACGATGAGCTTTTTACGGACACGGTCATTCGATCATAATCATCCGCTTTTTCTCGCTCGCTCTACTTAACCGGCACATAATTTCGCATCGTCGCGAAAAAATCCGCCAGAATGGCATCGCGATCAAAGTTCTCCCACAGGATGATTTTGCGCGGATTGTCGGGGCGCTCTTGCCACTGTCCATTCACCAGCGTCGGCGCCGGGATGGTCACCGCTGTCGCCCAGGCCGGATTTTTGACAATGGCGACGGCCGCCATATCGAAGAGCGCACGCGCCGGCGGATCACCATAGAGTTCGATGTTGCGGAAGAGGTTCAGCGAATAGTCGCCAAAGGACGTGAACTCACCGCCATGGCGACCGACGACCGGCGCTGCGATTCTGGGCCCAGCGCCGGGCATGTTCTGCTCCATCTCTGCCAGCGTGGCGAGCACTGCGGCTGTGCCGGACGGCTTGTCGTAGCGGACAAGCGCGATTTCGAATGGCACATCCGTATCGAGAATAGAGTTCAACGCCGGCTCATCGTTCTCCTGGTTGTACTCGCCGGGATCAGGATAGTTGGAGCCGAGCCAGAGGATGCGCACCTTTTCAGCAATGGACGGATCTTTTGCCAGCGCCAGGGCAATGTTGGTCAATTTGCCGACCGGCACAAGGATCAGCTTGCTGCTCGCGCTCTCGTGCGCTTTCTCGATGATGAAATTGACCGCTGCGGCGCCATCGAAATCGGTTTCTGTGACATGCGGCACAATTTCTTCGAAAGAACCATTCGCGCCGGCATAAACAGGTATCTGCGGGTGCAAATTGCACAATCTCACGATGCGCTCCGCCTCTTCAGCCTGCTTGCTGATATCACCACCACCGAAGGTCCGGTTGACGGTGATGCCGTCCGTCGCAAAGACATCGCCGCTCAAGAGCAGATAGGCGATGGCATGCTGATCGTCGAGCTCGTTGTTGGCATCGGTATCCAACAGGACTCGAATTTTTGCCGGAGAATCTGATTGTGGCGCGCAGGCCATGAAAAGGCTCGCCAGCAGGAGCAGCGTCGATGCGGATAATAATTTCATATCATGCCTCAAGTTTGTGAAAGAATGTCTTGACAATGAGTACAATCCTTATTATTTTTAAGCAAACGATTGCACTCTCATCCGAGACCACCAGTCGAAAAGTAGAAATATTTTTCACAAAAAGAAAGAGTAAAATTTAAAAGATAGCGCCAACAAATTTCGGCAAGTATATTTTATCATAACTTTCGGTTATTATGATCGTTAAAATGGTACTTAAACTGTGTCGGTCACGCCGCTGGCCACGCATGATCAGCCGTTGAAAGCGATTTTGTGCGCCGGCGCCAATTGCGCATCGTTTGTGGCAAACGATTGTCTCGGTGAAAAAAATGGCAACTCTTAAAGACGTCGCTTTTTTAGCGCAGGTGCATCCCTCGACCGTATCACGCGTCTTGCGCTGTTCGGAAAACCTCCCCATCTCCGCAGAGACCCGCCAACGAATCATGGCCGCCGCCATAGAACTGGATTACCACCCGGATCAGCGCGCCCGGGCGCTGCGCCTCGGCAAAAGCAATACGATCGGTCTCATCATTCCGGATATCTCCAATCCGTTCTTCGCCGATATCGCGCAGAGCATAGAACAAGAGTGCCACAAAGCCGGCTACATGCTCATGGTGTGCGTATCAAACGAGGACCAGGAAAAGGAAATCAATTTTGTCAATAATCTCACGAGTCGAGGTATTGACGGACTCATCATCGCCCCGGTCCAGGATAGTTACGCCCACCTCGTTCGACTGAAAAAGAAAAATTATCCGTTCGTCCTGATCGACCGCTGTTTTGAAGAGTTTGAGACCAACGCAGTCATCAGTGACAACGAGGCGTCCGCCTTTGATGCGATGGAACATCTGGTGAAATTAGGCCATAGACGGATCGCATTTCTGAGCGGCCGACCGACGATCTATACAATCCGTAAGCGACTCGCCGGCTATCTGCATGCGGTGAATGTCTATGATCTGGATCGGACGCCGGAATTGATCAGCAATGGTGGTTTTACATTCGAGCAGGGTTATAAAGAGTGTCTGAAAATCTTGTCGCTGCCCGAACCACCCAGCGCCCTGTTGGTCTCTGGAAATCAAATCACTTTTGGCGCGTTGCGGGCTATTGTCGAAACGGGACTGAAAATTCCCGAGGATATCTCTCTCATCGGATTCACCGATAGCATCGTGACTCCTTTTCTGGTCAGCCCGTTGACAGCTATAACACACCCCTTGCGGGACATGGGCGCGCGTGCGTTTGCTCTGCTCCTGCAACACATGAATGCGAAAGAACGGCTGCCCTTTTCCAGGATTGTTGTTGAGACTAAAATGCTCCCCGGCGCATCGACAGCTCCCATAAATGAGAAAATGATTGCTTAACAGGAAATTTGACAATGCAGCAGGAGTGACTGTATGAATCTTGTGAAACCACTGACCCGGTTTGCGGGTGTCACGCTCTTTTGTCTCGGCTTTGCGATGTCTGCCGGCGCGGGCGTGACAGGAAAGATTGCCGGAAAGGTTGTCGACAATGAGACGGGCGATCCTCTTCCAGGCGCCAATATTGTCATTGATCAGACCGAGCGTGGCGCCGCTGCTGATATGAACGGCAATTTTCTCATCTTGAATGTGGCGCCCGGAACCTATACGCTACGCGTGCAGATGATGGGTTATGCGCCGGTCACAGTCACAGATGTCCGCGTATTCAGCGATCGCACCCGCGAGGTGGATGTGCAAATGTCCATGACCGTCATCGAAGGTCAGGAGGTGATCGTGACAGCAGGCCGCGAGGCCGTCGAATTCGACAGAACCAATACGGCATCCTACGTCGGGCAGGAGGAAATCGAAGCCATGCCGGTGCAATCGCTCTCCCAGGTGATTCAGCTGCAGGCCGGCGTCATCACCGACGCGGGCGGCGGCTTGCACTTCCGCGGCGGCCGTTCGCGCGAGGTGGCCTACATGGTGGATGGCGTCCCGGTCACCAACTCCTTCAACCAGGGCGGCGGCTCCAACGTCGATGTGGAAAACAACATGGTGAAGGAGCTGCAGGTCATCACCGGCACATTCAACGCTGAATACGGCTCGGCGCAGTCCGGTGTCGTCAACGTGGTGACCAAAGTGCCGGACAGACGATTCAACTTGACGCTCGACGCCATGACCGGCGGTTACTATTCACCCGACAAACCGCAATATATCGGCCTGGACTCATTCGATCCCCTAAACGGACAGGATGTTCGGTTCTCCATCTCCGGGCCCGTACCTTTTCCGCGCTCACTCGGCAAGCTCGGCTTTTTCGTCAATGGACGCATCATAGATGACGATGGTTATCTACATGGCGAGAGGCGGTTCATGCCCGAGGATGGCTGGGAGATCGAGGTGTTTCGCGAATGGTACTGGGCGACCTATGATCCGCGCGATCCCCTCACCATCCCGATTCCGGATTCACTGCATACCGGCGACGGCGCCATTGTGCCCATCAACTGGCAAAAAAAGTACAATATCAACACCAAGCTGGTCTACGAACCCGTGCCGGCCTTCACGCTGGCCTATAACCTGTTCCTCACCGATTCGGAAGGAAAATCCTATTCCCACTCCTGGCGCTTCTGCCCGGATGCCCTGCCATACTGGTACGATGATAATCTGACGCACATGGTCGTGCTCACGCACGCCCCGACGCAAAATGTCTTTTATAACATGCGCTATTCATTTCAGGAGAACCATGGCAAATCGTATACATTTCAAGATGCCAATGACCCGCGATATCAGATCGCCGCGGTGAACGCCTGGGACCCCGGCAAAATCACTGGCTATGATTATGGCGGCATCTACAGCTGGGATCGCTCGTGGCGCGACCGCACGCTCCACCTGCTCAACGGCGATGCGACCTGGCAGATCAGCAAAGTGGTGGAGGTCAAGGGCGGATTCGAGGTCAAGTCGCACGAGCTGTACTATAAAAATGCGCCGTTGCGAACCGAAGAGGGTTACGAGCTGATGCAGTTTCCCTACACCCGCAACGAGATACGCGGCCTGGAGCTGCCGTACGCATACTTTAAAGAGCAAACCGAGAACTATGAATATGGCACGCTGCGACTGCGGGAGACGTCGCCGGACAGTTCAGATGACCATCAATACTATACCGAATACACCCGCAAGCCGGTCGAAGGCGCCGCTTTCGGTCAGACAAAGCTCAGAATGGGCGAAATCATTTTGAATGCCGGCCTCAGATTCGATTATTTTGATCCGAATGATCGCTATGCCCCCGACTATGCCGGCGTCTTTCCGGAGGCCGTCGGTGCGGATACGTTTTATACGGATGCCAAACCCAAGATGCAGCTGAGTCCGCGTTTTGGCCTGTCGTTCCCGATTTCGGAAAGGGGCGCCATGCGCGTCTCCTATGGTCATTTCTTTCAGGCGCCCAGCTTTGAAAAGATGTATCAGAATCCGATCCTGCCGCACTATAACAAGTTCAGCATCATGGATTCGCGCGTCGGTAATCCCAATCTCAAGCCGGAAAAGACCATCCAGTATGAGCTCGGTCTGCAGCAGGAAATCGCCTCCGGCCTGGCCATGGAGCTGACCGTTTTCTACAAGGACATTCGCGATTTGCTGGGCATCGAGATCCTCACTCTCAGCGATGCGACGACCTTCTATCGCTACGTGAATAAAGAATATGGCAGCGCCACCGGCGTCACGCTGGCATTCAACTATGCGGCGCCGGCCGGAAAATTGTCCACCAACATCGATTACACCTACATGGCCGCCAAAGGGACGTCGTCGAGCGCTGAGGCGCTGCAGACGGTCGCCATTTTGTCCGGTACGGGTCGGGGCGCTTACACCATCGCCACACGCCGGATTGATTTTCTGGAGTGGGATCAGACCCATTCGCTCAATGCCTCGGTCAGTTTGCGTCCACGACAGGACTGGTACCTGAGTCTCATCGGCCAGCTCGGCACCGGTTTGCCCTATACGCCCGCGACCCT
>RQOI01000516.1 GCA_003854995.1 Candidatus Zhuqueibacterota bacterium | reverse complement strand
CGGACAGTCTATTGAATCAAATGATGAGTGGGAGAGTCATGCGGGAGGATGGGGCGGAAATCGTCGAGATGGAGGCTCTTATCAGCACTAGCCGCTCGGCGGAACTCGGCGTTTGCACAGTATGCTCGTGCAGGTGATCCTGCAGAGTCTCGCTTTGTGCCGTCGTCGATGGCTCGACTTGCCGCAGGTATATGATTGTCTCGCAGCACGTGCCGTGTTGAACGTGAATGGCATCGGCACCGACCAGAACGCCGCTATTTTCCGCAGCGCAACCGTTGTCGGCTTGCCGGCCTTCCGTTTGTGCATGACAAGAAGAGGCGCCAGGTGAGCTCGCGGCATCACCGCAGCAGGAGGGGTTATCCCCCGCCGCTCTGGCGATATGACAATTGTGAGCAGACCCGGCGACGCCACAGCTGCCGCTCAAATACAAGAAACACAATATTTTCGTAAAGAGACTTTTCATGCCAGGCCTTTACTATAGCGATTTAAAAATTAAAAAATATTGACGATAATTCCAAGAATTATTATGGTCGCTTGGTAAAACGTCAGTCTTTGGCAAAATCGATAAGATCAACACCAAGACTCAAAGATACAAAATGTTAGGTTTGTATTGAAAAAATACTGATCGTTCGGCACATTCGTGCCGGACGGTCAATTGATGAGGACATCTGTCCGAGGGGTATACCTCATTATTTCCCGCCCAGGATGGATATCCAGGGCGATCAAAAGGCTTGTGTTTTCGTGATTTGGTGTCGATGTTTTATCCGCCTTACCAGTAACTGACCTTTTACTCCATTGCCATACTTTCGCTTGGAGATGGGCAAAAATTCTTTATCTTTGCATACCCGGCTTTGGATGAAATGTTTATTGCTCAGACCTGCTGCTGAATGAACAGCTACATGCAACAGAAGAGCCACTTTAACAACCACGGACAGAGCGATGAATTCGATGAAAACGGATCATTTGCATGCGTCGGTCACGACCATTGCACGTCGCGACTTTAGCATCGTGCATCAAGATTTGACCATACGGCAGACGCTGGACGAGATCAGGGAGCAGGGCCTCGGCGAAAAGATCGTCTATTTTTATGTGGTGGATGATGATGGCATCCTGCGCGGCGTCCTGCCGACGCACCGTCTGCTGATCGCGGCGCTGGAGCAGCGGCTCTGCGACGTCATGATCAAAAGGATCGTGACCATTCCGCAAGGGGCGACGGTTCTGGACGCGTGCGAGGCGTTCGTCATGTATAAATTCCTGGCGTTTCCGATCGTCTTTATCTGGCGTGGTCTCGGCCTGGAATCCATCGCCATGGGCGCGGCCGTCCT
>RQOI01000515.1 GCA_003854995.1 Candidatus Zhuqueibacterota bacterium | reverse complement strand
GACAGATGTCCACGGCGATCAAAAACGGGGACGGATGTCCCCGCGCATTGCCCGCCCGGGACGGATGTCCCGAGCGATCGTGCCTGCGGCGCTGTAAGCGTGACCGATGTCTCCGGCGATCGAAAACGGGGACGGATGTCCCCGCGCATTGCCCGCCCGGGACGGATGTCCCGAGCGATCGTCTCGATCGTTCGGCACATTCGTGCCGGACGTGCAATGATTAAGGACATTCGTCCGGTCTTTGCATTGCGGTTTTGATACAAAACAAGGCTGAAGTACCTATTTAGTGTGAACATTAAACGCAAATTGCTAAAGATGAAAACGGGGACAAATGTCCCCGCGCATTGCCCGCCCGGGGCAAATGTCCCGAGCGATCATCGATCTTGGAAAATAATGTTTCTGCTCTCTGCAGGATAGATATTCGAGTAGAAGGAGAAAATGTATGCTACTGGGAACTGGCGATTGGCTCATCGTGGCCGCGTTTTTCGTGGTGATATTGTCCATCGGCGTGCTGACATCAAAAAAAGCGGGCACAAGCTCGACTGAATTCTTTCTCTCCGGTCGCAATATGCCATGGTGGCTGCTCGGCGTGTCGATGGTCGCTACGACTTTTTCGACCGATACGCCCAATCTGGTGACCGATATGGTGCGCACGCACGGCGTCTCCGGCAACTGGCTGTGGTGGGCCTTTCTGCTCACCGGCATGCTGACCGTGTTTGTCTATGCCAAACTCTGGCGTCGCTCCAAGGTGATGACCGACATCGAGTTTTACGAAATCCGCTACAGCGGCAAACCGGCGGCCTTTCTGCGCGGCTTTCGCGCCATCTACCTCGGCGTGTTTTTCAATGTCATGATCATGGCCACCGTCTCTCTCGCCGCCATAAAGATTGGCGGCGTCCTGCTCAACCTGTCGCCGCTGCAAACCATCGCTGTTGCCATGCTTGTCACCGTCATTTACACCGGTCTCGGCGGTTTGCGTTCGGTGCTGGCGACCGATTTCTTTCTCTTCTCTTTCGCCATGTTCGGCGCCATCATGGCCGCCATCGTGGCGGTCGGGCTGCCGGAAGTCAATGGCCTCAGCAATTTGTTCAACCACCCCAACGTGGTCGGAAAATTGAACATGTTGCCAGATTTTTCCGATTCATCCAACCTCATCCCCATTCTGATCATCCCCCTCGCCGTGCAGTGGTGGAGCGTCTGGTATCCCGGCGCCGAGCCCGGCGGTGGCGGCTATTTGGTGCAACAGATGTTATCGGCTAAAAATGAAAAAAATGCCATGGGCGCGACGCTCTTTTTCAACGGCGCCCATTACGCCCTGCGTCCCTGGCCTTGGATTCTCGTCGCGCTGGCATCGCTCATCGTTTATCCCGATCTGGCGACATTGGCGGCAAAATTCCCGCACATTAATCCAGGCATCATCAAACACGATCTCGCCTATCCTGCCATGCTGACATTTCTGCCCCGCGGCATCCTCGGCATCGTCGTCGCCTCGCTCATCGCCGCCTACATGTCGACGATGGCGTCGCATCTCAACTGGGGCTCTTCGTATGTCGTCAACGATTTTTATAAGAGATTTATAAAGCCAACTGCGTCGGAAAAAGAGCTGGTCGCCGTAGGCCGTCTCTCAACTGTTCTGCTCATGATCCTCGCCGGTGCTGTTGCGCTGTTATTGTCCAATGCGCTGCAGGCATTTCACATATTGCTGCAGATCGGCGCCGGCACAGGACTGATCTTCATTCTCCGCTGGTTCTGGTGGCGCATCAACGCCTATACTGAAATCGCCGGCATGATCGTCTCCTTCCTCGTCGCCTTTTATCTCGAGATCGTGCACGTCAAGCTGGGATTTCAACCCCTTCCCGACCACATCAATCTGCTCATCGGCGTCGGCATCACCACGTTAGCCTGGCTGGTCGTCACTTTTTTGACCAGCCCGGTTGACAAAGGGACTCTGCGCAATTTTTACTCCCTGGTTCGACCGGGCGGCCGCGGTTGGGACAAGCTGCTGGCTCTGCTGGAAAAAGAAGGCAATCCTGTCGAGGGGAGAGCGACAAAGGGAGATCTGCCGCTGGGGATCCTGTGCATGATCGCCGGTTGCCTGGCCGTCTATTGCACTGTGTTTGCAGCGGGATTTTACCTGTATGGCAACATTGTCCCCGCCGTCATCACCACGGTCATTGCAGCAATCGCTGCCATTTTCCTCATCAGGACATGGGGGAGTCTGGAGATGAAGTGATAAAGACGTCAAACGTCAAACGTTAGGTCGAACCCTTATCATTCGTTTCGCGTTTCACGTTTCACCTCCCCATTTGCCCCGGCGCGTCTTTTTCTTCAGCGACTCTTGCAGGATCTGCAGGTAGTGATCGCGGCTGATCTT
>RQOI01000514.1 GCA_003854995.1 Candidatus Zhuqueibacterota bacterium | reverse complement strand
GTGCTCTGTCTGTTGACCCTGTCCGCATGCCAGAAGGTGGTGCACGATCGCAGCAGAGTCCAGCGCGGCCATTTTCGCGCTGCACTGACGGAGACGGGCGAGCTGCAGGCCTTGCGCTCGCGCGTCATCCTCGCGCCCAATTACAACTGGAATTATGGTCGACCGCAAATCGTCGCCCTGGCCGACGAGGGCACCTATGTACAGGAGGGAGAGTGGGTTGGTCAGATCGATACGACCGGCGTGGTCAGTTACTTGACAGAGCTGGAAAACAGAAAGGCCATCGAAGAGGCGAATTTTAAGACACTCTACGTCCAGCAGGAGACCGAGCGAAAGGCGCTCGAAGCCGCATTGCGCGAGCAGGAGGCATCGCTGCGGCAGGCGCGCATCGACACGCAGCGCGTTCGCTTTGAAGCGCCGTCGAAGCAGGAGATCGCGCAGCTGCGGCTGCGCATCGCAGAGATCGCCTACAAAAAAGCGGAGCGCAATTACGAGCACACGATGATCATCCAGGAACAGGATATCATCATTCAGCGCGATCGAATGCGCCAGATACAGTCTGAAATCGATGATGCGCACAGCACGATGGAATCGTACAAACTGATCGCGCCCGGCAAGGGCATGGTCGTCTATAAAGCGCAGCACGATCGCGGTCGTAATCGCACCAAGATCAAAGTGGGCGATGAGATCCGTCGCGGTTCGCCGCTCATCGGCCTGCCCGATTTGTCGGAGATGAAGGCGCTCACGACCGTGAATGAGGCGGATATCGGTAAAATAACTATGGGACAAAAGGTCATCGTCCGCCTCGATGCCTTTCCCGATCAGCAGTTTGACGGCAAAATCATCTATATCGGCAAAATTTGCCGCGATGAGGACGATGACTCGCAAGTCAAAGTGTTCGACATCGAAGTGCTGCTCGAAAACGCGACCGCCATCTGTCGGCCAGGCATGACGGTGAACTGCGAAATAGTCGTCGCTGAATACAAAGACGCGATCTTTGTCGATAATGGCTATATTGTCGAAAAGGAGAAAGAGTATTTTGTCATCGTGCTGCGCGGCGGCAAAAAGGAGTGGGTGCCGGTGCGACTGGGGCCAAAAAACAATGCCGCCGTCGCCATTGACGGACAACTTGAGGCCGGTGAGAAATTAGTGGATCCGAGAATGGAGGTCGCCGGATGAGGTGGCAGGAATTATTTTTGATGGGTATGGAGGGACTGCGCGTGCATCGGCTGCGTTCCGTTCTCACCATGCTCGGCATCATCTTCGGCGTCGCCGCCGTCATTGCCATGCTCTCCATTGGCGAGGGCGCCAAGCGGGAGGCGCTCGCCAAGTACAAGCTGTTGGGGGTGAACAACATCATCGTTCGGGATAAAGCCCTGAGCGACAGGGAGCTGGAAGAGGCGCGCGCGAAATTTTCGAAGGGCTTATCGCTCAAAGACGCCGAAGCAATCGAAAAGATACTCCCAACTGTCGATTACGTCGCTCCGCAGGCAGAGCTGGCCATGGAGGCCAAGTTTGAAGACAAATCGACCGCCGCCACCGTCGTCGGCGTGACCGAAGAATACGACAAGATCTTGAACTATGTGCCGACCACGGGAAAGTTTTTCACCAGCGATCATCACAGCCGGCAACTGCGCGTCTGCGTCCTCGGCGCCGAAGTGACGCAAAACCTGTTCCCGGTCGACAATCCGGTGGGCAAGCAGATCAAGCTCGGCGATGTCTGGTTCGAAGTCATTGG
>RQOI01000513.1 GCA_003854995.1 Candidatus Zhuqueibacterota bacterium | reverse complement strand
GCAGGCTGAGGATTTGGATGGAATGCTCGCGGATAAGGCCGGAATCGACGCCGTCGTCTATTTTGATGTCGCTGAAGATGAGATCGTCAAGCGATTGACAAGTCGGCGAACATGCACAGCATGCGGCTACAATCATAATATGATTTACGATCCACCGGTTGACGGCGACAGGTGTGCGCGGTGCGGTGCGCCGGTCATCCAGCGTGATGATGACAAAGAGCAGACGGTGCGAAACAGACTGGTCGTTTATGCTGAAAAGACAGCACCGCTGGTGGAGTATTATAAAAGACAGAAAAAGTTGCACGCAATCGACGGCGCGCAGGAGGTGCGGCAGGTTCGGCAGGACATCATTGACCTGTATGAAAAATTATCTGCTTGAGCGATGATTAATATCAGGAATGCGAGAGAGATCGAGCTACTCCGAAAAAGTGCTCAGATTGTCGTAGAAACGTTGAATATGATCGAGAGCCGAATTCGGCCGGGAGTCAGGACAGGTGATCTTGATGCCGAGATCGCTGATTTCATCCGTTCAAAAAAAGGTCGCCCGGCTTTCAAGGGCTTTCATGGTTATCCGGCAAACAGCTGCATATCTGTGGATGAGCAGGTTGTTCACGGTATTCCTGGTGACCGAGTTTTAAAAGAAGGCGAGATCGTCAGCGTCGATGTCGGTGTTGAATTGAACGGATATTATGGCGATGCGGCCAAGACCTTCAAGGTTGGCCGGGTCAGCCCTGAAAAAGAGAGGCTGATAAAATATACCAAAGAGTCGCTGGATTTAGCCGTGGCAGCGGCCGTGGCCGGCAACTATCTTTCTGATATTGGCAACGCTGTCCAGAAACACGTTGAAGCCGCCGGTTATTCGGTCGTTCGCGACCTGGTCGGGCACGGTCTGGGCACAGAGATGCACGAGCCGCCGCAAATCCCAAACTACGGCCCGCCCGGCAAAGGCCCACGGCTGAAGCCGGGTATGGTTTTCGCTATCGAGCCCATGGTGAACATGGGAAGTTATCAAGTGTACACGGCGGCGGATGAGTGGACGGTTTTGACGAGTGACGGCATGCCATCCGCTCATTTTGAACACGATATCGTCATCACAAATGGCAGGCCGGACATTCTGACGGCCGGATTATAGACTATGGCAAAAGAAGATTCGATAAAAATTGACGGCACGATTCTCGAGACACTCCCTAACGCGACGTTTCGAGTAGAGTTGGAGAATGGCCACAAGATTTTGGCGCATATTTCCGGAAAAATGCGAATGCATTTCATAAAAATATTGCCGGGCGATAAAGTGACCTGTGAATTGTCGCCCTATGATTTGACCCGCGGTCGAATCACCTATCGATATAAATGATAAAATATTGTCCTGTACATGTTTGAATAAGGATCACAGTGATGAAAGTTAAAGCTTCGGTGAAGAAACAATGCGAATACTGCAAAGTGATCCGACGAAAAGGTCAGATCCGTATCATTTGCAGTCGTAATCCACGACATAAACAGCGTCAGGGATGATCAAGTAAAAGGAGATTATTTTGGCTCGTATAGCTGGAGTTGATTTACCAAGAGAAAAAAGGATCGAAGTCGCTTTGACCTACATCACGGGTATCGGGCTGGCTTCCGCACAAAAAATCCTGACAAAGGTCGGCATTGATCCGAATAAACGCGTGCAAGCGATGACCGCTGAGGACGTTGCCCTCATACGCGATGAGATCACAGAGCACTATAAAGTTGAGGGCGCCTTGCGAAGCGAGGTTCAGATGAATATCAAGCGGCTGATGGACATCGGTTGCTATCGTGGATTACGCCATCGACGCAACATGCCCTGTCGGGGGCAGCGCACGCACACGAACGCGCGAACCCGGCGCGGCAAAAGAAGTGCCGCGGTGAAAAAGAAACAAATTGCTGGAACCAAATAGATAACGAGGTGCTCGTTGAGTCCCAAAAAAAGAACAAGAGTGACGAAGAAAAAGGAACGCGTTGAAGCCAACGGCGTCGCCCATATAAAGGTCACATTCAACAATACCAATATCACACTGACTGATATTTATGGCAATGTGATCTCCTGGGCCACGGCGGGTCGAAGTGCTTTTAAAGGATCGAGAAAAAGTACGCCGTATGCCGCTCAGGTCGCGGCGGAAAAGGCCGCAAGAGAGGCGATCGATTTGGGCCTGCAACGCGTTGAAGTGATGGTCAAAGGCCCTGGTTCAGGTCGTGAAGCAGCGGTTCGTTCCTTGCAGGCAGCCGGATTGGAAATTACGGCCATCAAAGATGTCACGCCGATCCCGCATAATGGATGCCGACCTCCCAAGCGGCGACGGGTCTAATGTCAGAGTCTGCAAATGAAGAAAAAGCGGCAACCAGCGTTGTTGTTGCATAAGGAGGTTAAGAAAGATGGCGAGGTATACTGGTGCTGATTGCGTGTTGTGCCGACGGGAAGGGATGAAGCTCTTTCTGAAAGGCACAAAATGCAGTACCAATAAATGTCCTTTTGAGAAAAAAGGCTACGCCCCTGGCCAGCATGGTCAGAAGAGGCGGTTTAAACAGTCCGAATATGCCGTGCAGCTGCGCGAAAAGCAAAAGGTGAAGAGAATGTATGGCCTGCTGGAACGTCAGTTCCGCATCTACTTTGAAAAGGCCGAGCGCGCAAAAGGCATCACCGGCGAAAATCTGCTCAAATTTTTAGAATGTCGACTGGACAATGTCATTTATCGTCTTGGGATGGCGCCGTCTCGCTCGGCAGCCCGTCAATTTATCCGCCATCGCCATTTCATGGTGAACGGCAAGCTTGTCGATATTCCGTCGTACCAGATTCGTAAGGGTGATGAGATCCAGGTCGTGGAGAAAAGCCGCCAGATGGACGCCATCCATGATTCGATGAAGCGCGTGCGCGACGGCAAGCTTGTCAGTTGGCTGTCATTGGACAAGGCGCAGATGAAAGGCAGTCTGCTGGAGATGCCCATGCGTGCGGAAATTCCGGTGAATGTGAATGAGAAACTCATCGTCGAACTCTATTCCAAATAATCTGATGACTGTTCATGAGCCCAATATTTTACTTAAAATTGGAGAGATAAATGGCTTTACCAAGTTTTCAGATGCCCGAAAGCATTGAACTGGATGAGACAACATACACGACTACTTTTGGCAGATTCATCGTCCAGCCCCTGGAACGCGGTTTTGGCGACACCATTGGCAATGCGCTGAGACGCGTGCTGATGTCGTCCATCCCCGGTGCTGCCATCACCATGTTTCGAGTCGACGGTATCCTGCACGAGTTCAGCACCATTCCTGGCGTTCGGGAGGATGTTTCAGAAATCGTTCTGAACCTGAAACAAGTTCTGATCAAGACAATTGAGAAAAAGCCCGACCGGGTGCTCATTGACTTGAAGGGTCCAAAGGAATTCACCGCCCGTGACATTCAAAAAGGATCGACTGAATTCGAAATCTTGAATCCCGATCTTTTGATCGCAACGTTGAATGAAGACGCGGAATTTCAGATCGAGCTTCGCATCAGTCGTGGTCGCGGCTATGTGCCGGCAGAGGACAACAAGGTGTCGGACATGCCGATCGGCATGATTCCAATTGACGCGATCTTCACCCCGGTCACGCGCGTCACTTATCGCGTTGAGAATACGCGCGTAGGACAGCGCACAGATTATGAAAAACTCATTCTCGAAATCACCACGGATGGCACTTTGACCCCGGATGATGCCTTGAGCTACGCGGGCAAGATACTTCGTGACCATATTCTGATGTTCATCGGATTTGACGTCGAGACAGAAGAAGAACAGGCCCCAGAAGTGGATGAAGAAGTGATCCGTATTCGCAAGCTGCTGCAGATGAGCGTCGATGAGCTTGAGCTGTCGGTGCGGTCGCACAATTGTCTCACTGCCGCCAATATCACCACAATTGGCGATCTGGTCCGGCGCGATGAAAACGAGATGCTGAAATTCAGAAATTTTGGCCGCAAGTCTTTGACGGAATTGAACAAAATTCTCGATGAAAAAGGCCTGCACTTTGGCATGGATATAGAAAAATATTTGAAAAAGAAAGACGATTAGCACAATCGCACTCTGAAGGAAACGTTCGATGAGACACTTGAAATCTGGAAGAAAGTTAGGCCGAACAGCGAGTCACCGCAAAGCCACCCTGACGAATCTCGCTGCCTCGCTGATTGAACATAAGAGCATCATCACCACAACGCCAAAAGCGAAGGAAGCTCGTGGCGTTGTCGAACGCTTGATCACCTTTGCCAAACGTGGCGATCTCGCCGCCCGACGTCAGGTGCTGCGCACGTTGCAGGATAAAACGCTGGTGAAAGAGCTCTTTGATGATATTGCGCCCAAATATGAAAACCGACCGGGTGGCTATACGCGCGTCATTAAAATCGGCAATCGCAAGGGCGATGATGCTTCGATGGCCGTGTTCGAGCTCGTCGGCTATGAGGGCACGAAAGCCGAGAAAATTGAAAAAGCTCGCCAGAAACGCGAGACCAAAGTCAAACAGAGTCGGGAAAAAGCAGAGAAAAAAGAGGGTGGCGCCGAATAGGGCTGGCCTTAAATGTCGATATGAAAGGGCAATCATCACGATTGCCCTTTTTTTTG
>RQOI01000512.1 GCA_003854995.1 Candidatus Zhuqueibacterota bacterium | reverse complement strand
TGGGGGCGCGAAGCAATCCCCCGCAACGAGCACCGGATCCGACGTGTGCACCCCTCGCTTCTGCAGGCGGGCCACCTTCGCGATGACTGGGGGGCTGCAGGCGGGACATCTTCGCGATGACTGGGGGGGGGAAATAAAAGAGCCTCCTCGCGGAGGCTCTTTTAATTTAATCTGTGGCGTCTCGTCTGCAGATGAGATGTTGGGTGTGACGAACGCCACAGGAGTGGGGCCAACTCACGTACGACCAATTCCCCAGACAGCAAATGAACCATCATCCGAACGCTAACTCAACATGTTCCAGCGACGGCGCCGAACGGCAGGGATGTCAAAATCCTCTTTGTTCGTCTCGTCGCTGTCAAATCCATCGAACTTTATATCCGATTTCTCCAGTTTGTCGAGCGAATCGATGATCTTGACGCTCTTGTGATTGTTGCCATTATCCTGGCGCGAGATCGCCGGCGCTTCTTTTTTGCGCGACCGCAGAACGGCGAAATTGCTCACATTGGCATCATGAAAATCATAGCCCTGCGCGTGCGTGTTCTTGAGATCCTCGGAGATTTCCGCCATGCGATCGATCGCCGGGATTTCGCGCCGATCGACGCCTTTGAAATGGGTGGCGTCGTGTCGCGGTCGCTGCAGACTCGGATGGAGAAATCGATGCGCGGATGCTGATAATCCCGTGGCAATGACGGTGATGCGCATTTCATCACTTATATTTTCATCAATGACCGCGCCCAGGATCAGATTGGCGTTCGGCCCGGCTTCGGCCTGGATGATGCTCGCGGCTTCGCTGACATCATGCAATGTCATGTCCGGACCACCGCAAATATTGACGAGCAGACCGCGCGCACCGCTGATCGAGACGTTCTCCAACAGCGGACTGCTGATCGCCTGCTCCGCCGCCAACCTGGCGCGATTCTCACCGGACGCCGCTGATGTGCCCATGAGGGAATCACCGGCTTCGGACATGACCGTGACGATATCGGCAAAGTCGAGGTTGATCAGGCCCGGGATGGTGATGAGATCAGAGATGCCTTTGGTGGCGCTGTGCAGGATCTCGTACGCATAGCGAAAGCCCTCGTTCAGGGGCGTCTCTTTCGGCACAATGGACAGCAGCCGTTCGTTCGGAATGACGATGAGCGTATCGACGGTCTGTTTGAACAGGCTGATGCCCTTTTCGGCACGCTCCATTCTCTTCGGCCCCTCAAATTTGAACGGGGTCGTGACAATGCCGACGGTCAACGCGCCAATGTCTTTTGACACTTCAGCGACGATCGGCGACGCGCCGGTGCCGGTGCCGCCGCCCATGCCGCCGGTGATGAAGACCATGTTGGCGTCAGCCAACGCGTCGTGGATCGCCGCCCGATCTTCCTCGGCCGCCCGACGGCCTTTATCCGGATCTGCGCCGGCGCCAAGGGCGTGCGTCGTCTTGGTGCCGATCTGCACCTTGAACGGCGCTTTGCACATGTTGAGAGCCTGCTCGTCCGTGTTGATGGCGATGAAATCAACGCCCTTTAATCCTTCATCAATCATGCGGTTGATGGCATTGCCACCGGCGCCGCCGACGCCAACGACCTTGAGCTTGGCGCTCTGTCTGGAGACATCTTCAAAATCAATGACTAGACTCATAACCCACTCCTTCATTTTTGGTTTACCGTATCGATGCTCCCTTCCCAACAAAGCTCACATCGATTGACACAATCCTAATACATGCTGATGGTATTGAACCAGCGGCGAAAACGTCGCTTGATGCTCTCAAACGCGCCGTTCTCTCCTTTCGCCATATGACCATCAATTTCATGCATATGCTTTTTGCCATAAATGATGAGGCCGACGCCGGTGGCGGATTGCGGATTCTTGGCCTCTTCCACCATGCCGGTGAATCCCTGCGGCAAGCCGAGCTTGACCGGCATGTTAAAAATGCTTTCCGCCATTTCAATCGTGCCCCCACACAAAGAGCCGCCGCCCGTCAACACCAGTCCGGTGGTCATTAAATTGATATAATCGGACCTCTTGACCTCCTCGTAGGCGAGCGAGAGGATTTCCGCCATGCGCGGCTGTATGATATCGACGAGCAAATTCCGCGATATCTTGCGATCCGACACGTGGTTCACATCCGTGACCGTGACGTACTCGTCCCGGTCCGATTCCAGATGCAGTACGCGGCCGTACTCGATTTTCAGTTTCTCCGCAGCATCGATGGGCGTGCGCAATACGATCGCCAGATCATTGGTGACGTTTTTGCCGCCAAGCGCCACCACTGAGGTGTGCCGAATACATCCTTCATAAAACATGGCGATGTCACTGGTGCCGCCGCCAATGTCAATGATGATGCATCCCAGCTCCTTCTGATCATCATTCAGGACCGAATAGCTGGCTGCCAACGGTTCGAGCACGATATCGGCGACAGTATAACCCGCTTTCTCGATGCAGCGGTGAATATTCTGCGCCGAGGCAATGGCGCCGGTGACAATGTGCACCTCGGCTTCCAGACGAACGCCCTTCATGCCGACGGGATCGCGGATGCCTTTCATATCATCCACCATGAACTCTTGCGGCAGAATGTGAATGATCTCTCTGTCGATCGGCAATGCCACCGCTTTCGCAGCGTCAATGACTCGCCGCACATCATCGGCGGTGACCTCCGAATCATCACCCGATACAGCCACGACGCCGCGACCATTGATGCTGCGGATGTGGTCACCGGCGATCCCGACAAAGACCGCGTCCACATCAACATCCGCCATATCCTCGGCCTTTTTCACGGCTGCCTGAATGGATTTGACGGTCTTGTCGACATCGACGACAACGCCGTATTTCAGTCCATCCGATTGCGCAGCCCCGACGCCGATGAGGCGAATATCATCGTCACTCACCTCAGCGATGAAACAGCCTATCTTTGTCGTACCGATGTCCACACCGGTAATAATTTCTGTATCCTGCATAATTGCCCCACTTGTGTTATACACTCTTTTTTACGATAATTTTGTCTTTGATCCGTAGATCCAGATAGAGGGCCTGCTGCGTCAGCTCGCTGGCGCCGAGTTGTTTATGGTAGGCGATGAAATTGTCGATCTTTTCATCCCATGCGCCCTGGCCAAAGATGACGGGCTTGACATGCCCCAGGTTCATATAAGCAATGATATTCCTTTCGGTTATTTTGAGTTCAGATAACAATGATCGTGCCGCATAATTCTTGTCTATTTCAGCCAGCAATTGCAGCGCATTTTGCGTGCCTTCATCCACCAGCTGCGTGCCGGTCTCGTTGACGAGAAATGCATCGCTGCTAATGATTGGCACATCATAATGTCTGCATGAATCGGCTGAGCCGATTATTTTTCCGTTCCTGTTGATCAGGTAGAGCTTGTCGATATTGACATAAGCGACCGGCTTGCCGGCGCGCGGCGCCGAGGCCAGCTCCTTTTCCAGCTCAGCTGGTGGAATGGCGGCGGCGGCCGGCGTCAGGATGTCGTAAACTCTTTGCAGCAACGACGCCTTGCGCTCGGCAGGCGGAAAAAAATCCTCCTCTTTCGCCAGCGTCACCGGCTTTTCCAGCGCAGTGGCGTTCAGCACCCAGAGGTTGAATAAAAGTGCGCTTAAAACAATGGTCGAGAGCACCATGGCTGTCCGCCCGATTCGATCTATCTTTTCCATAGTACAGATTACCTCTCGATCTCAAAGATGGAACGCACGATATCATCTGTTGCATTCGGAAACGAGCTGGCGCGGGCCGCTCGGGCGAGCGCCTCTCGCCTCTCGTCATCGGTCGTCAAGGCCAGCAGCTCGGCCGATAGCCTCTGCCGCAGATCCGCCTGCAGAACGAGAACGCAAGCGCCTCGTTCCGCCAGGGCGCGCGCATTGATCTCCTGATGATTGGCGGCCGCATGCGGATAGGGCACGATGATGGACGGCAATCCGACCAGCGTCACTTCCGCCAGGGTCAAGGCGCCGGCGCGAGTCAGACAAAAATCAGCGGCCGCATAGGCCGCCGCCATATCCGATATAAAGACCGCCACGTGCAAGCGATCGGCATGGCCGGAGCTGCGCTCTCGCACCCGGTCGACATCGTGCGGGCCGGTGCTCCATATGATCTGCAGCGCTGATGCGCGCATCACCTCATCCAGGCAGTCCAGCAGGGCGTCATTGATGGCCCGCGCACCCTGGCTGCCGCCAAAAACCAGACAGACCGGCGCGTCGGCATTGAGGCCAAACCGGGCGCGCGCTGCGCTCTTGTTCCCGGAGAGATCAAATCGGCGCACCGGATTGCCGCTCAAAAAGAGATTCGTCCCTTTCCTGAAATAGCGACGCGACTCGGCAAAGCTGATGTGAACGCGCCTGACCCGTCGCGCCAGCAATCGCGTGGTGACGCCGGGAAAGCTGTTTTGCTCCTGGATCAACGTCGGGATGCGCAAGAGCCAGGCGACGAACACGGCCGGCCCGCTCACGTATCCGCCCGTGCCGATGACCGCGTTGGGCTGATATTTCAACAACAGGATAAAGCACTGCAGCAGACTCCACAGCAGAGTGAAAGGGAGCAGCAGATTTTTAAGCGCCAGCGCTCGCACCGCACCGCGAACGGCGATGAGCGACAATGGAAAGCCAAGCTCCGGCAGAACACGACACTCAATGCCGCGAGCTGTGCCGATGAAACGAATGGAGCACGTGCGCAGCTCAGCGAGTCGCTGCGCGATGGCCACCGCCGGATAGAGATGGCCGCCGGTTCCACCGCCGGCAAATATGTATCTGTTCACGTCCAAATGTCATTCTCTCAACGATGCGTTCTTGACGTGCCGAAAAAGGGCATCGTCTTCACTCGGCCCAGATAGGTCTGGGCGTTCTCATAGGCCGGTTGCTTTGCGCTACTGGCCGAGATATTGAGCAGCATGCCTATGCCGAACAAATGCGACACCAAAGCGGAGCCGCCATAGCTGATGAACGGCATGGGTATGCCGGTGGTCGGCACCAGCGCCAGCGTCACGGCCGCATTGATGAGTGCGTACAGGATGATGCATGCTGTGATGCCGGCAGCCAGCAATCGGCCGTACTCATTGGGCGCATTTCGCGCAATTCGCACGCCGCGAAAGAGGATGATGGCGAAAATGGCCATCACACCGAGCGTGCCAAAGAGGCCGAGCTCCTCGCCGATCACGCTGAAAATCATATCCTTGTAGGCTTCGGGCAAAAACTCGTATTTCTGCACGCTGTTGCCGATGCCGACGCCGACCGGGCCGCCGAGCGCAAAGCTGATGAGCGACTGTCGGATCTGGAAGCTCGCCTCGCCGACGCCAAACAAGGGCTTGAGATAGGAAATCACCCTTTCGATCATGTACGAATTGAACTGCAGATAGATCAAGGCGACGCCAAAAAAGGTCATGCCGGTCAAAAACAGATAGCCCAGTTTGACGCCGGCAAAAAACAACATACAAAAAGCAATCATTGCGATGAGCACAGCGGTGCCCATATCTTTTTCAAAAGCCACCAGGCAAACCACGACAAAGACGAGTCCCAGAAAGAGCAGATAGGATTGCCAATTCTTCAGTTCGTCGCGATACTCGTAGGTAAAGCGCGCCAGGACGAGAATGAGCGCATAGCGGGCAAAATCCGATGGCTGGAAAGTGAAACCAAAGAGCCGCAGCCATCGCGATGCCGCATCCCGCGACACCACTATCGGCAGATTCGTGAACAGCAACAACAGAAAAAGCAGACTGGCGAGGAATATGAGCGGCGACAAGCCCAGCCATCGCTCATAATGCACGCACGCCGTGATCAGCATGAGCGCGAGGCCGATGAGGATTTTCGCGCCCTGCTTTTGAATAAAGTAGGCGCTGCCATCGACCGTCTGAGCGCGCTCGCGCAGTTCCGTTGCCCTTTCTCCGTCGCCGGCTTGCTCCGCTGCCTCCGCCCTTTTCAGCAGCTGCTGGCGCACCACATTATCCGCTTTGAAAGAGCTCGCCGAATAGACGATCGCAGCGCCCAGTACGACGAGAAAAAGGACGCAAAACAGGAGCACAAGATCGATTTGCAGCACATTTATTTTGTTCCTGTCACGCACAGGATTTTTACCTCACCTTAAAGGTCGCCAACGCAATGAGGGCGAACAGAATGCCGATGATCCAGAAGCGGACGACGACTCGCGGCTCAGCCCAACCCTTCAATTCGAAATGGTGATGAATCGGCGCCATGCGAAAGACGCGCTTGCCGGTTCGCTTGAAAACCAACACCTGGATGATGACAGATAATGTTTCGATCACCCAGACGCCGCAGATCAGCAACAGCCAGATCTCTTTTTTCAGGAGAATCGCGACGGTGGCGATGGCGCCGCCGAGCGCCAGCGAACCGGTGTCGCCCATGAAAACCTGCGCCGGAAAGGTGTTGTACCACAGATAGCCGAGCGTTGCGCCAAAGAGCGCTGAGCAAAATATCGCCACTTCACCGGCCGTATCGAGATATAGAATATTCAAATAGTCGGAAAAATTCATATGGCCGGTCACGTAGGCAATGACGGCAAATGCGCTTGCAGCGATGGCGGTCAAGCCGGTCAACAGGCCATCCAGGCCGTCGGTCAAATTGGACGAATTGGAGACGCCGGTTATGAGAAAAACGACAACGGGTATATAGAACAGCCCGAGGTTCAGATGATAATCTTTGAGGAACGGGATCATCGTGAGGCTTCTGATGCTCTCATCCCTGGGGAAAAAATAGAGCGTGCAACCGACAGCCAGTCCAAGGACGATCTGACCCAGCAGCTTGTAGCGGCCGACCAATCCTTTCGGATATTTTTTGACAATTTTCAGCCAGTCATCCAGAAAGCCGAGCACGCCCAGGCCAACGGTGACGAGCAGGAGGAGCAGAATATTCTGCTGCCTGATCTGCGCCAGCAGCAGCGTCGGCAACAGGACGCCGCACAGGATGATGATGCCGCCCATCGACGGCGTGCCGCGTTTGCTGAAATGCGATTCCGGCCCATCCGCTCTGATCTGTTCGCCGATCTGATTCTTCTGCAACCAGCGGATGATGATCGGGCCGATGAACAAGCTGAACAGCAGCGCCATCACCGCCGCTGCGGCGGATCGAAAGGTGATATAACGCACGACGTTGAAGCCGATCCAGACGTCACTATAGGGTTCAAGCAGATAATAGAGCATAGCCGCGCCTATTTTTCTCCATCCATAAGTGCATGCACGACATTTTCCATGTGCATGGCACGCGAGCCTTTCACCAGAACCACATCACCTCTGCTGAGGAATCCCGCCAGCTCGGCCGCGAGATCACTCTGTCCTTTGAAATGTCCGACGTATAAAAAGGGCAACTGCTTTGCCCGCTCCGCCGTCGCCGCACTGGCATCGCCGTAGAGAAAAAGCGCATCGACGTTGTTTTGCTGAGCGACAGCGGCCAGTTTCTCGTGTTCTCTCTGCGAACAGTCGCCCAGTTCCAGCATATCGCCGATGACGGCGATTCGACGTCCGCCCGCACCTATTTGAAAATCGGCGAGGGTCTCGAGCGCGACCGCACAGCTGCCTGGATTGGCGTTGTAGGCATCATCAATGATCGTGACATCACGTCGATGCAGCACCGTCATCCGATGCTCGACAGCAGTGACGCGCGCGATCGCCGCCGCCATGCGCGCCAGCGGCACTTTGAATTGCAGTCCGACCGCGATCGCTGCCAGGGCATTATAGACATTATGGCGTCCCGGAATGGCGAGCTGAAAGGGCGCATTCCGGACCGTGAAGGCGTAGCAGGCGCGTTCATCGCATCGGATATCCCCTGCTCTGACATCAGCCGGCGCTTTGATGGCAAAGGTCATCTTCTCTGCGGACGGAAAAATCTGCCGGCTGAGAAGCGCATCGTCCGCATTATAAATGGCGATATTATCCGCAGCAGCGTGAGCAAAGATTTCCATCTTGGCTCTGGCGACGCCATCCAGGTCATTGAGGAATTCCAGATGGGCATAGCCTATGTTCAGCAACAGGCAGACGTCCGGCTGCACCAGAAAACTGAGGTTGGCGATCTCGCCAAAGTGTGAGGTGCCGAGCTCTGTCACCAGAATCTGGTGCTGCGGCGTCAATTCCAATAACGTGGCCGGCACACCGACGTGGTTGTTGAACGACCTGGCGTTCCTGTGCACCGAGTACTTTTCCGACAGGACCGCGTGGATGAACTCTTTGCAGGTCGTCTTGCCGGCGCTGCCGGTCAGCGCCACGACCGTCGGAGATAATTTATTGCGATAAAAGCGCGCCAGCTGCTGATACGCCTTGAGGGTGTCGTCGACAATGATAAATGTTCCGCGCGGCAGCTGCTCCTGCTGTTCGACGTAATGGTGATCGACGAGCAGTGCAACCGCACCTTTGGCCAGCGCCGCCAGGACAAACTCGTGGCCGTCGTAGACGTCGCCTCGCAGGGCGACGAACAGCTCGCCGGGCTGCACGCGCCGGGTATCCGTCGATACGCCGGCGAGAGCATCCTGCGACAAGGCGCCGATGATTCGACACGGAAAAGCTGCTGCGATTTCGGCAAGAGCAAAGTTCATCGTCTAAATGGCCGCTTTACAAAAGAGTTTAATCGTTTCGCCTGCCGGGACATGGTCGCCCGCTTTTGGCTGCTGACGGACAACCGTGCCATTGCCCTCGATCTCCACTTTGAACTGCCGCTCCGCCAGCAGATTCACCGCGTTGCGCACAGGCAGATCGACGACGGTCGGCACCGACAGGATGGAATCCCGGCCGGTATGTCTCAAGTCCGTCGTCAGGTAGATATAATCATCCTGCGGAATACGAGATCCGGGCGCCGGTTCCTGCGAAATGATGATCTCGCCGTCCCCGTAGAGTCGAAAATCGTGTCCGTTTGTCCGCAGCAGACGCATGCCGTCTTCTTTTGCCAGACCGACGAGATTGGGCATGGCGGCAAAAGTGTGGTCGATCGCCTGTTCCGGCTGATCCGGCTGAAAATAGTTGGCGCCTTCGAGGTCGATGATCCGTTGGGCGATGCGCTGGAAACACGGCGCCGCGACCGCGCCGCCAAAATAGCCGCCTGTCGGCTCTTTGATCATGACAAAAATAGTGATCCTGGGCTCATCTTTCGGGAAAAAGCCGCCGAAACTGGAGATATAGCGGTCCGCGGCATAGCCACCGCTCGCCTGCACGACGTGCGCTGTGCCGGTCTTGCCGCAGATCTGCACTTTGTCGACGCCGGCATTGACGCCGGTTCCTTTTTCCACAGCCTCGGCCAAAATATCGCGCATCAGCGCCGAGGTCTCTTCTGTCATGACCCGCCGCCGTTCAGCGCCCGCGTCATAATAGATCGGTTTGTCATTGTGAAAAATGTCTCTGATGATGCGCGGCGACACATAGATGCCATCATTCGCGATCGTCGCATACATGGCGCACATCTGCAGCGGCGTCACCGCGATCTCGTGTCCATAGGAAAATGTCAGCTGCGAAAAAGGCATCCAGTCTTTGGGATGTTTCAGGGTGCCGCTGATTTCACCGACGAGCTCTATGCCGGTTTTCCTGCCGAAACCAAATCGTTGCGCGTAATCGTGCATGACGCGTTTGTCCCACCCTTTCGCCATTTTGGCCATGCCGATATTGGAGGAGTAGACCAGAGCCTGACGGGCGCTCAGGTCGCCATATTTTTTTGTATCGCGGATGGTTTCACCCATCACATTCCAAACGCCAAGCTCGCAAAAGACCATATCTTCCGGCGCCTTGTAGCCGGCATCGAACATCGCTGACAGCATGGCCGGTTTGAAGGTGGAGCCGGGCTCGAACTGATCTGTGATCGCGGTGAGCTTCCAGGCGGCGTCACTGTAATTGCCGTACCTGTTCGGATCATAGTTGGGAGCGGAGCAGATGGCCAGCAGCTCACCCGAAGCGGGATCGAGGATGACGACCGAGCCGCCGACAG
>RQOI01000511.1 GCA_003854995.1 Candidatus Zhuqueibacterota bacterium | reverse complement strand
TGCGACATCCTGCTTGAGACCTGCGACATCCTGCTTGAGTAAAGCGACATCCTGCTTGATCGCCGGCAATTCCGTCATGACATATTCGGCCAGCCTCTCGAGCAAGGCGTGTGTTTTTTCGAGCGTTATCTCTGGCATGGACGTTCCTTTTTATTTTTTGCTTTATGGAAAAGTCTTTTCATAGACGTTGATACGTTTGAACCTACTTTCTATTCATATACCTCCACGCTGCACTGTCAAGTTGAACGAAACATTTTTGCAGGATGCGCATATCCTCTGGTCGCGGGCGATGATAAAACATGGCCATCATTTCACGGGCGCGGCGGATCTCTCGGAGCCTTTTCGCCCAACGCGGATCAGCGGAGATGAAATCGGTCAATTCCAGAGCTCGTTCCAAGGCATTTTTGTACTCAAGCGGCGTCTGGATCATATTTTGCGCGCGATTCAATTCGTTCGCCACCATCAGCACCTGCTGATGGGTGGGCAACGAAGAAAAGCGCTCTTTCAATGTCTTGTGCCATATCGGCATCAGTCGAGAGGCTCCATGCTTTCATCTGCACCCAGCGTCAACGATTCAACGAGATGTCTGATCTCATCCCGCAAGGATTTATTCTGCACGTCCATGCTCATGTTTTCATCCGTCGGACGAATATTGATAAAGCTTGTCAAATCGATACGGTCAGCCGCCTCGTTCCAAGGATAGAGGGCGCCACCCCACAAATCAGACTGCCGGGATCCTTGCTGCAGCAACAATGACTCGGCGTCCGCATGCATGTCGCCGCCCAGGGCAATGATATTCTTTTCGATATCAACGACAAATTTCACCATGGTGCCAAAATGACTCTGGCAAATTTTTTTCAATTCATCCTGAGAGATTTTGCTGTCGATGATTTTGATCATGAATCTGGCTTTTGCACAGCGTATGTTTTTTCGAGCGTTATTTTTTCCATTCTTCAACTTGACGTTGAAACGTCGCATTATGCCTTGCCGCGGCGCTCCCGCACGCGATAACTGGATTCATCTTCAAGAAGCACCAGACGCTTGTGGTGCAGATCAAACGTTTTTACAAAGATTTGCTGCTCGGTGCGGATGAGATCGAGCTGGGTGCGTATCCCTTGAATGGATTTATCGCTCTGCTCAAACCGCTCATCGATCTGCTCGAACTTTTTGTCAATCTGCTCAAACCGCTTGTCGATCTGCTCGAACTTTTTGTCAATCTGCGCAAACCGCTCGTCAACCTGCGCAAATCGATCGTTCATCTCCTGCCGCGTTGCTACCTGCGTCATGACGTATTCCGCCAGCCTTTCCAGCAGCGCATGCGTCTTTTCAAGAGTGATTTCAGCCATGGCCTTTCCCCTTCCTTTCCTGGGTCCTCGGATGGATATTACAGAATCCTGCGACGAAAATCAAGCTTTGCAGTATATAGAGCCCAGTTTTCGTAAAATACTCTCAACTGTGTGCGAGTAAATTTTTCAGGCCAGCAGCGTTCGTACGACTCACAGCGCTGCCCAGGAGCGCCCACGCCATGGGATGCACCCGATCCCGATCGCCCACCGCCGCTGCAACGCCGCGCAGGGCATAGGCCAGCTCGATGGAGGGACGCGCATCGGCGATGCCGTAACCGCGACCGGCCAGGATATCCTGGTAGACCAGGGTGTGCAGGTCGGCAAATCCCTCGGAGAATTCGATCTCCTGACCGTCTATGAAGATGCAGCGATAGGTCGGGCGACCGGCAGAACGGGCGGTCTCCGGCAGATCGGCGCAATCGACCGACAAAAACCAGCGCACGTCAGCTTTTTGCAGTTCTAAATAGCCGGCCATTCTCTTATCGTCGGCTATGTGCACCTGACTCTTTTCTGCCTTTCCAAAGATCCACATCAGCATGTCGAAAAAATGAATGCCGATATTGGTGGCGACGCCGCCGGACTTGTGCACATCGCCCTTCCATGAATAGCGATACCATTTGCCGCGACGAGTGATGTAGCTCAGATCAACGACGTGCCGCTTGCCATCTTCGGCCGCCATCCGTCTCTTCAGCTCCTGAATGGTCGGATGAATGCGCAGCTGCAGCACGTTGTACACTCTGTGCCCGGTCTCGCGTTCATCCTCTTCCAGAGCGTCGAGATTCCAGGGATTGAGCACCAGCGGCTTTTCGCAGATGGCATCCGCGTGATTGCGCAGGGCAAAACGAATGTGCGCATCGTGCAAAAAGTTGGGCGAGCAGATGCTGACGTAATCGACCATGTCCTGGTGCTGGACCCGGCGCAACAGACCGATGTGACGGTCAAACCGTTCAAAATCAGTGAAAAAATCGACGTCGTCAAAGTAACGATCCAGAATACCGACGGAATCGCTGGGATCGAGCGCACAGACGAGACGGTTGCTGGTCTCCTTGATCGCCTGCATGTGTCGCGGCGCGATATAGCCGGCAGCGCCGATGAGGGCAAAGTTGAGAGATTGTCTTGTCATAGGAAAATGTTATGATGATGAGATGTTGACAGGCGGAGAGGGACAAAGGCGCGCGCTGCCCCTCAATATATGTCATCTGGTCTTGAAGAGCTGCGGCTTGCTGTAGCTTTTTTTGCGGCGTTGTTTGCTCTCGCCGCTGGTATAGTATTCGCTATTATAGTAATAGTTGTAACGGTAATAGTAGCCATAACCCTTTTTGGTGCCGACGCCGTTGAGCACGGCGCCGATCACTTTGGCATCGACTTTGGCGAGACGGGAAAAAGCATCTTTCACCAAATGATAATTGACCTTGCCGGCACGAACGACCAGCAGGACAGTGCCCACTTTGGGCGCCAGGATCTTTGGATCGCTGACAGCGATGAGCGGCGGCGTGTCGTAGATGACGAGATCAAACTGATCGCTGAGCTGCGAAATCAGTTCGGTCATCCTTTTGCTGTCGAGCATTTCGGCGGGATTCGGCGGCGAGGTGCCGGCGGAAATCAGATGCAGTCCGCTGATGGCGGTCTTTTGTACAACCGACTCAAGGGACTGGCCGCGCGCCAGATATTCCGTGAGTCCCGGGGTTTTTTCAAGTTGAAAAATACGATGCTGAACAGGCTTACGCATGTCGCAGTCAACAATCAGCACGTTCTTGCCGAGCTCCGAGAACGAGATGGCGAGATTGGCGGTATTGAGGCTCTTGCCCTCTCCCGGCGTGGCACTGGTCATCATGATGGATTTGATCTGGTTGTCGACATTGACGAACTGCAGATCAGTACGCAGATTGCGGTACGCCTCGACGAGCGGATTTTTGCTGCCGAGCAACGGCAGCAGTTGAAAGGTCCGCTCGTTGATATCTTTGTCAACAGTGGCATGGCCATTCTTCCGCCCGGCCAGCACAACCTGTTTCTTCTCGACCGTGGCTTTGGCTTTGTTTTTCAGATAGTCAATATGAGGGATCGTCCCAATGACCGACAATCCGAGGTAGCGTTCGATCTCTTCCGGCGTGTGGATGCTCTTGTCGATGAAATCCATTCCAAACGCGAGGCCAAAACCGAGGCCGAGTCCGAGAATCACGCCGACCATGATCTGACGCATGGTGTTCTGCGGGATGGGTCGCTCCGGAATGGACGGCGGCGAGATCACCTTGACGCCGCCCGTGCCGGTCGCCGCTTTTATCTTTGCTTCTTCACCTTTCTGAATTAAAAAGTTGTAGAGCGTCTCGTTCACCGTCTTTGCCCGCTGCAGCTTGGCGAGCTCTATGGAGTGCTCCAGCATGTTGGGGTGCTGCTTGCGGTAGCTGTCCCGCAGAGAGACATAGTAGCGCTCCTGATTGCGCAGAGTGAAGAGATTGAGCTCTTCCTCGATCTTGCGTTCTTGATAAGCCGCGACCTCCTGCGTCTCGCCGGCCGGCCTCTTTGACATCGAGGTGTCTGTCGATCGCTTGAGCACGGCGTCGCGCAGGAACTGCTTGCGCTCGTTGATGTCGCCATCCAGCTGATTGATCTGCCTGGCGCTGCCATTGTTTTCCTCGAGCGCGTTCTTTTTGTTCTGCAGCTCCTCGATCTCGCGCCGCATCTGCACAATCTCGGGCGTTTCAAAGTCCCACAGACCGGCGGAGATTTGATCCTCAAACTGACCGAGACGTTCGTTGTAGACGTTCAGGTTGGCCTGCGCCAACTGCCGTTGGGTGGCGAGCTCGGTGACCTTGTTCTCGATCTCATTCAGACGCTGGATGATGCCGTCATTGACATTGGTGGCGGTGAATTTGGTCTTGGACTTGAATTCCTGTAGTTGCCGCTCCGCGTTCTCGAGATTTTCTTCGGCGAGCGCAATCTGCTTGCTCACATACTCGACCGTGGTGCGGGCTTCCTCTTCCTGAATCTCGCGCGAGCGATCTTTGTAGGCGGTCGCGGCGATGTCGACGATACGATAGGCGACGACGGGATCGTTGGCGGTGACGCTCATGTACATGAGCTCCGAGTATTCCTCCTTTGACAGACCAATCCTGCCAATGAGACCATAGGTCTCGTCGGCGGACAGACCGCCGTGCGCCAGCAGGATGCTGTCAGTGGCGGCCGCTTTGATGATCTTGTCACGATAAAGACCGCTGTTCATCACCGCCAGATAGTACTCGACCGGCTTGCTCATCTGATAATAGCGATACGGCATGACGCTGCTCAGGCCGGCATCCTGCCCCATCTCGGTCGAGAAAGTGACGGTGGCGCTGTAGATATCGGGTCGAGTGAAACTGTAGGCGAGGACAATGATAAAAACAGCGACAAACACAACGAGGATGAGATACTTGCGCCTCAGGGCAAGATCTATATAATCCTCCAGAGTCCATTCTTTTGCCGCTACTGTTCGATTTCCCTCTGTCATATCGTGATGGTTGCTTTCTGGATGTTGGCTAGTCGCTTGTATAGCGCTCAATCATGATGACCGTATAAATCATCGATAAAATGGATGAGACGCTGCCGATCATGGTCAGCGCGCTTCTCCAGACCTGTCTCTTTTCCGGCACAACAATGATATCACCCGGCAACACGCGCGGCAGCTCGTAGCGCAGGGGTGCGGCAAAATAGTCATTCAGATTGATCTCGAACTCTTTCGATTGTTTCGCGGACGGTGAGACATATCTTATTCTCGAAAGATCGGCATTCCTGTCGAGTCCGCCGGCGAGAAAAATCATATCCAGCAGGGTGGCGCCTTGCGGCGGCTCGTAGACCCCGGGGGAACGGACGTTGCCAATGATCTTGACGCTGGAAAAAATGGAACTCCCGGTCACCAGGACGATATCGCCGTTTTGCAGCGTCGGATTGTGCGTCATATCACCCAGGAGATTGAGACGGTAGAGGTTGAACTGCTTTTTCTGCGTTTTGCCATCCTCAGTTCGGATGAGATTTATCGACTCGACGCTGGCGCCGGGCAACGGCCCGCCGGCTTTGGCCAACGCTTCCTGCAGGGTGCCTTCGGGCGTCAACTGAATGGTGCCCGGATTCTTGACATGTCCCAAAACACTGACGAGCAAAATTTTGGTGTCAGTGAAGCTCAACGTCATCACGGGTTGCCCATCCAGATAGCGCGACAATTGCGCTTCCATGAAGCGCCGCAGCTCATCCAGACTCATGCCGTCCACCGGTATGTTCTGCATGAACGGGAAATCGATCGCACCGGCGCTGTTCACAGTGACGACGCGCGACAGTTCCTGGTGTCCGTAGACAACGATATCGATCGAATCGCCCGGCCGTATGAGCCGACTCTGCGCCATCAGTAAAAGGGGCGCTGCTGCGATGATAAGAGTGATCAAATATCTCTTCAAAACGACGGTTTTCTCTTTGGTTTTCTCTTTCATAGTGCCTATACTTTGCTGCAAAGATGAAATGCCAAGTGACGAGTTATTCTCAGATGGACAGAGCTCCGCACTGTCACTTACAGGTTATGTGCAAGTTTGTCAGTCATGTCCGCCACCTTTCTCTATAAAGAATTACACTCGTCAACGACAACTCTTCTGATCATGAATGACTATAACAAAGAAAAAGTCGTTTGCGTAAATCTAATTTTAACGAGTGAAATTTGAGTGGCTTGATCGTACCTTATCTCTGCTGCCTTGCTACGCTGCTCTCCCGCTTGGACAAAAAACGACTTTTTAGGAAACCCCTTAATCAATCGTCTTTAATCTACAGGTTTTGGAGACATGAACAATATAGCAATTTCAAATAAAAATCAAAGCTTTTATCAGCATTTCGAGCAAAATTCATTCTGATTATACAGATTTTCTGTTTTTTTGCGTAAATCCGGATCCAAGCTCACTTGGCGTGAATAGTGCAAACTCGCACAAAGCCGCAGGCGCAAAGGGTACGCCAGGGAAAACTTTAATATTTACTTTCTTTCGTACGAATATCTTGATTTTCGATTTCAGTTTTAATATATTATCAGCCTTTGCACTGAAATGAAAAGTTATTGATAGATCAAGGAGTGAATGATGGCCAAGAAATGTGACATCTGCGGCAAAGGGCCGCTTGTGGGCAACAATGTGAGCCATGCCCATAACTTGACAAAACGACGCTGGATGCCGAATATTAAAAAGATGAGGATTCAGCAGGGCGCCGGCACCCGGCATGCGTATGTGTGCACCAAGTGTTTACGGGCGGGCAAGGTCGTCAAGGCGCTGTAGCTGTCATTGCGAGCGCCCCCACTGCGGAAGCCGCAGATTTATGACTCAGACAAGCCCCCCTCCGTCATTGCGAGCGCCCCCTCTGCGGAAGCCGCAAATTTATGACAGAGACACGCCCCACCTCAGTCATTGCGAGCGCCCCACTGCGGAAGCCGCAGGTTTATGACTCAGACAAGCCCCCTCCAGTCATTGCGAGCGCCCCACTGCGGAAACCGCAGGTTTATGACTCAGACAAGC
>RQOI01000077.1 GCA_003854995.1 Candidatus Zhuqueibacterota bacterium | reverse complement strand
TTTATTTTCGACATGGACGCGAGTCGTCGCTGCTCTATCTGCTCACATTCCTCGCCGTGCCGCTGTTGTTTTTCGCCTGGTCGAGTCTCGGCGCGCGGGTGGAGGCCAACTGGCCGGCGCCCGCGTTTCTCAGCGGACTGATTATTCTGCTGTGGTATTATGAACGCCTCGGTCCTGCAGGGCGGCTGCGAAAGTTTGTCTGTTTTTCAATGTTGTTCTCAATCATGACGACAGCCCTGGTGGTGCTGCACGCCATGCTGCCATTTCTACCCATAGCACCGAGACAGGATCGAACCCTGGATTCGCGCGGCTGGGACGCTCTGGCGCAGCAGATAGATGCGATCCGCGGGCGCTTCGATCCGGCAAAAGAAATGCCGCTCTGTGCCAACACCTATCAGGTGAGTTCGCTGCTGGCTTTTCATTGCCAGGATCAGCCGCGCACCTGGGCGCTCAATTTGAGTTCGCGCACAAATCACTACGCCTATATCGAGGAACGAACGTCAATCATTGCGGATTCTCTTCTGTTTGTCACGCCCGTCGAGCGCGGCGTATTGCCGAGCCATCTGGAAAAATATTTCCTTTCCGCGAGCCCCCTGGCGCTGCTTGCGCGGCAAATGACCGCGTCCCATGCGGATACGTTTGCCATTTACAGCGCGCGCCTGTCGCAAACCGGGAAGGAAGAAATTTTGCACGAGGTGCTGCCGGACGCTGGCGGACCGGACTGATGCGCATGATGAGAGATTCGACGCACAACGTCTTGATGTGCATTGCGCCTGGCATCACGCGTGCGGGCCGATGCGCAGCGCCGGTCAATTTACTGGATATCTATCCCACCCTCGTGGAACTGGCCGGTCTGCCTGCTAAAGAGGGGATTGAGGGGACGAGTCTGGCCTCTCTGCTGAGAGATCCCGCATCGAAGTAGGATAGAGCAACGCTCACGACGCACGGCAGAGGCAATCACACGATCCGTTCCAGCCGCTGGCGATACATTCGTTACGCTGATGGCTCAGAGGAACTGTACGATCACCAGGCCGACGAGATGGAGTGGACCAACCTGGCGAACAATACGAGCTATGCTGCTGTCATCGCCGAACATGCGAAATGGTTGCCGACTGTAAATGCGCCCGAAAGTCCGGCAGAGGAAAACTAAACCTCGCTGATGGGCCATAGTGGAAAGATAAATGCCCTTCTCGCAGACGATTTTTGGGCAAGATTCAGCATATAGTGAAGATTTTTACTCTTCTCGGATGTATTATTTTGACAATGACTGGCAAATATGCCGAATAACGCTATTTATCTTGAAATTTTTAGCGTCGTAATTTATATTCTGTAACCTGTTTTCCACTGTATAAAATGATGTGCTTGCCAGACATTTCCAATGCGTCTGGTCAATGCGGCTTAGAGGAGGATCAGAATTGAAAACAAAACCATTTGGCAAAACCGGAATTCAGGTCTCGCAAGTCGGTCTTGGCTGTTGGCAGCTTGGCGGCGGCTGGGGCAAAATCTCGGATGCAACTAGCCAAGCTATTCTGGCGGCAGCGGTTGACCATGGCATGACGTTTTTCGACACCGCTGATGTCTATGGCGACGGCCGCAGCGAGCGGCGCATCGCCAGTTTCCTGAAAGATCGTTCGGAACAAGTGTTCGTCGCCACCAAAGTGGGGCGCACGGGTGACCTCTATCCGGATAAATACAATGAGGAAACGATGCGCCAACGCATCGAAATGTCTCTCGATCGGCTGCAGGTCGAGGCGCTGGATCTGATACAATTGCATTGTATCCCAGCAGAGGTGATGGCCGATGGCGCGGTGTTCGAGTGGCTGCGCGATTTCAAACGCCAGGGCCTGATCAGGGAATTCGGCGCCAGCGTCGAGTCGATGGATGAAGCACTGCTGTGCCTTCAGCAGGATGACCTCTGCTCGCTGCAGATCATCTTTAATATATTCCGCCAAAAGCCAATCCATACCATTTTCGCCACGGCGAAGGCGAAGGAGGTCGCGCTGATCATTCGATTGCCGCTTGCCAGCGGCCTGCTCGCCGGCAAGTTCACCGCAGCGCAAGTTTTTGCCGCCAGCGATCACCGCAACTTTAACCGCGACGGCCAGTTCTTCAATGTCGGGGAGACCTTTGCCGGTCTGCCGTTCGAAAAAGGCGTCGAGTTGGCGGATGCGCTCAAGCCGCTGGCGCCGAAGCAGATGACCATGGCGCAGTGGGCCATGCGATGGATTTTGGACTATGATGCGGTCACGGTCGTCATCCCGGGCGCCAGTCGGCCGGAACAGGTGATGCAGAATGCCGCGGTGGCCGATCTGGCGCCGCTGGATGAGCATATGCATCGACAACTGGCCGAGTTTTATGAAAAAAGCGTGCAGGATCATATTCGCGGACCCTATTAGGAGCGAGGGACGAAGACGAGCTGTCTCTTGCATGGACTATTCTTCAACAGCAACAGTGAATCAGGGGGGCCACTGATTCCCATCGTTTGAAATTCATTCTGCAATCAAAGATATCAATCAGCAAATCGGGGACAATGTCGTAATATAACCTATAGAAAAATATACTCAACAACGCAAAAAATTGTCAGGTTGGACAAGCGGTCTCGAATTCACACGAAAAATCTGCAATTTAAAGTTATTGCCGTAGTAGAGTATATCATTATGCCGATCAGCTTAGCAACGTGATAGTATTGCATCTTTGACCTGCCTCGAATTGTCAAAGTTCTGAGTGAAAAAGCTCGAACCGACTGGACAATTCATCTTGGACAAGACATCAGTTTCGACATACTAGTTTTCATGCAGCATATGGCTCATTCGAATTCTTAGCCATAACAGATTATTTTTACAAAGGAGAGTAAAATGAAAAAGGTTCTGCTGGTTTTTTCTCTATTGCTTCTCGCTGCAACAGTTTATGGCGCATGTCCGGACTGGACGGTCAATGCCGCAGATTATCAGTACAACATGTCCTTGACCGGCGTGCTTGTCGTTGATGGTCAGGAGATTGCGGATGGAAACGCCGTGGTTGCCGCATTTGTTGGTGACCAGGTTCGCGGTG
>RQOI01000510.1 GCA_003854995.1 Candidatus Zhuqueibacterota bacterium | reverse complement strand
TCGACGATCAGCAGGCCGAGATCATTGAATTTGACGTCCTGCGACAGCAGGCGATGCGTGCCGATGATGATGTCCAGATCGCCGCTCGCGAGCTTTTCGAGTATGGTCTTTTGTTCCTTCGCTGTCTTGAAGCGCGAGATCGCCTCAACATGAATCGGGAATGCCGCCAGCCGTTGTCTGAATGTGGCATAGTGCTGTTCGGCGAGAATGGTGGTCGGCACCAGGACCGCCACCTGTTTGCCATCATTGATGGCCTTGAACGCGGCGCGGACAGCCACTTCGGTCTTACCATAGCCGACATCGCCGCAGATGAGTCGATCCATCGGTTGGGCCGATTGCATGTCTTTTTTGACGTCATCGATAGCGCTCAGTTGATCGACGGTCTCTTCAAATTGAAAAGAGGCTTCCAGCTCTTTTTGCCACACCGTATCTTCGGAAAAGGCATATCCTGGCCGCATTTTGCGTGTAGCATAGAGCCGGATCAGGTCCTCGGTGATCTCGCGCATCTTCTTTTTGGTGCGCTTTTTCAATCTCTCCCAGGCGCCAGAACCGAGCTTATTCAACGTCGGCGTCGCGCCCTCGGCGGACGAATATTTTTGCACCTGATCCATCTTTTCCAGAGGCACAAAGAGCTTGTCGCCGTCCTGATAGAACAGCGTCAGGCATTCGCGGACTTTGCCATAGGCTGCAATTTTCTCGAGCCCGCCAAATATGCCGATGCCATGATCGATGTGGACAACATAGTCGCCCTTTTTGATCGTCAGTTGTTCGCGAAAAGAGACGGAGCGCTTTTCCATTGGATTGAGCTTGTGCATGCGCACACGGCTGTACAATTCGCGCGTCGTAAAGACGTAAAGACATCGCGCCGGCCAGGAAAAGCCGCGCGACAAATTCAGTGTGGATATGTGGATAGATTGTGGAAAACCCTCTTCGCGGAACAGCTCCTGCATCCTATCTCGTTGTCCATCAGTGTCACACGTCAGGAACACGAGCGGTCGTTCGTTTGTGGATAAGAGGTGATCAAACTCCTGGCGGAACAGCTTTAAATTCCCGCCATAATGGCCGTTTTCCTGGATGGCAAAATGGATCGCCGCAGCATCATCGTCGGTAAAAGGCGTTGCATTGACCATC
>RQOI01000509.1 GCA_003854995.1 Candidatus Zhuqueibacterota bacterium | reverse complement strand
GGCGGAAAACGCAAAAACTCAAAGGTGTTGGACATGGAATGGAGCGTGCCGTCAGCGTAAAATCCGGTCTTTGTCTCCACCCATTTTATATCTCTTTCGACGTCGATCTCGCGCAGCAGGGAGCGCGTATGGGCATCGGAGAGCAGGATGACATGATAAAATCGATCCCACGTGATAACGCCTATTTGCCAGGCGCTCGCCAGACCACCAAGCTGCGCCTCTGCTTCCAGCAGGGTGACGCGCCGTCCCTGCTGCGCCAATCGATGGGCGAGCGTCATGCCCAGCAGGCCGCCGCCGACGATGCCCCAGCTCTCTGTCTTTGATCTCAGACTATTTTTCAAAATGATCGGCATATTGGAAAAAAGCTAGTTCGAGCATGGGAGTGCCCGCTGCGCGCAGTGCACCAATCGCGATGAAAAATCATTTTCGGACACTGGCGGAATCGCACCCGGATCGGCGATATGACAGCCAGTGCCGCACGTCGAGGCCAATCTCTGCACATCGGCAAAAGTAATTCGATTGAAATCATCCTGTGCGTAATGGTCGTTCAGAAAATGGGCCAAGGCCAAAACTTCATTTGCCACGCCGCGCTCCACCGCGCGAAAGCTGTTATAGACAGCATCAATGAGTGCGTCCTCTGGCCTATTTTTGCCTTTACCTATGCCTATATACGGGATGTCGCCCAAGTCTGAGCGGCTGAAAAGGTTACAGCCATCCACTACGCCACGCAGGAGGGGGGCATTGCGGAGAATGTGCTCTTTCGCGTCCCGATAGAATTGATGCGCAACACAGAGGATGATCAGTTCTGCCTGTGCCAATGACTGCAGCAGATCATTGCTAAAGTGCGGCCCGAGATTGAATTTCTGCAGATTTTGATCTGTCACCTTCACAAAGGGATCGTGAATGGTCACGCGACACGATTTATCGAGCAGCAGTTTTGCCAGCACCAGCGTCGGCGAATTGCGCGTGTCTTCGGAATCGAATCGATAGGCCGCGCCGAGCAGCGCCACGGATGTGCCGGTCAGGTCGCCGAATGATCTTTCGGCGAGTCTGATCGTCTCCGCCGGCGATTCATCATTGATCGTGCGCGCCTGCAAGATCAGGCTGTGATGTCCATCCGATTCGAATTCCAACTTGCGCCACCAGAGCAGGATGCCGTCCTTTGGCAAGCAGTGGCCGCCAACGCCGATGGCCGGAATGAGCAAGCCGCCGCTGGGGACGACGCCGGGATTCTTTGAGGCGTCATCGGACTGGCTCAACCGCTCGTTCACGCGATCCCGCACATGATAGAAATCAATGTCATTTTGATCACATATTCGCACCACTTCGCTGGAAAATGCAATCCGAACATCGCGGTAGGCGTTCTCCAGGGTTTTAACAACCTCAGCCGTGAGACTGTTGGTCGGCAACAACTCTCCTTGGGTCACGATGTGCGCATAGAGTCGCTGTATGAGTTTGGGCGTGATCGGGCTTATGCCGGCAACAATTTTATCTGAAGACCGCACCCGTTCCACCAGTCTCCCCGGCATCACTCGATTGGGGCTGTTTCCCAACAGGACATCACGGCCCTCCACCAGGCCGGCATCAGCAAAGTAATCTTTGATCAGCGTGCACATGGAGGACGGCGCCAGGGTCGATTCAAAGATGATCAATGGAATTTTGCCCGCCGGTCTTTTTTGCAGGGCTGGTGTGAGATGATTCAGACCGTCGAACAGCGGCCCATAATCGGGACCAAAGCCGCGTTTATCCGTTTGCACGCAGATGAGGATCACATCAGCATCGGACAAGTCGGCGTAATCATGCGAAGCCGTGAGCAGGCCTGCGGCGACGGCCTGAGAGACGATATCGTCAAGGGTGGGCTCGACTCCGCCGATGGTGGATCGTCCCGCATTGATCGCCCCGACCTTCCATCCCGATGTCGTCGAATGGCGCTGAATGACAACGACTCTTGCCGGCGCGGATGCTCCTATTTTTATCTTTGCCTGCGCAAGCAGAGCCGCCATCGGCATCCCCACAATGCCTGGACCAATGACGCCAATCTTGGCAACCTGCCAGTCCTGCAAAAAGCTATTCTCTACCATCCGCTATCTCGATTTTATGTTTTTCAAATGATGTCGGTTTTTTATCAATGAATTCGTTGAACCAAATCTCCAGGCATAACATCCCCCACAGTTGTCGGCCGAACTCCCGTTCCGAATGGATCAGCTCTTTCAGGCGCCTCAGATTGAAAATACCTCGCTGGCGACTGGTTTCGGAAAGCAGAATGTCGCAGAAAAATTGACGAGCGCGCTCTTTGGCCCAGATATGCAGAGGCACTGGAAAGCCCATTTTATCTTTGCGTTCCAGGATGCGTCTGGGCAAAACATCCCCCATCGCCTTTTTCAAGATATATTTGCTTTCAGCACCTTTGAATTTCATAGCCGGCGGCATACTGGTGATGAGGTCGACGATGCGGCGATCGAGCAACGGCACGCGTGACTCCAAAGACACAGCCATGCTCACCCGATCTTCCACCTGCAGCAGGGCGGGTAGACTGGCGACCATGTCGAAATGCGTCATCTTGTTGTAAAATGACAGGGTGTCAGGGTGATTGAACAGCTGCTGAAAGCGATTGAACAGCTGCTGTTTGTTATAGTGCACCAGGAATTCTTTGGAAAAAAGCTCCAGCGCGTGGCCGTTGCGATCGATGAGCTGGAAATAGCGTTGATCCATCGGTTCGAAAGCTCCCTGCCGCCAGAACTCGCGCAGCATGGGAATGTACTGGTGCAGGGAGGGCAAATTGGGCAAAATCGACTGCAATGAGACAATGTGCTCTCCTTCTTCATTGGTCTCAAAGATGGCACCCTTGAGCGCCTGCTCGAGATAGGCGACAATGTAGCGGGCATAACCGCCAAAAATTTCATCGCCACCCTGACCGCCCAGCACCACCTTGACTTTTTCAACCGCAAGCCTGGAGACGATGTATTGGGGGAACAGACCCGGGCCAGCGACGGGTTCATCGAGATGATAAATCAGTACGGGCAGCAATTCCACAAATTCATCGACCGTGGGAAAAACTTCATTCACCTCTGCGCCGCAGGTTCGTGCCACCTCTCTGGCATAGCCGGTCTCATTGAACTGAGCGCCCTCGTGAAATGCGCCCGTGAACGTCTTCAGTCCCATGGCCGTCTTTTGCGCCGCCAACAGGGTCACGATGCTGGAATCCAGGCCGCCGCTCAGATAGGTCCCGACAGGCACGTCGCTTCTCATCTGCATGCCAACAGTGTCATCGAGCAGTCGTTTCAATTCAGCGACGAAGTAGGCCTCGGTGTGAAAAGAATCAATGGCGAAGGAAGGCTCCCAATATTTGACCGTATGAATATTCATTTTGAGCAGATCGATAACCTGATAGTGCCCTGGCAGGACTTTGACGATCCCTTTGAAAAGGGTCAAATCATCGAGGACAAATTGAAAGGTCAGATATTCTCCAATGACCGCATAATTCGGCTCGGCAGTCACGCTGGGATGCTGCAGCAATGCTTTGATCTCGGAGGCATAGAGCACCGCGCTCTCGTCAAAATAGCAGTACAGCGGCTTGATGCCAAAGTGGTCCCGCGCTGCGATCATTCGATTTCTGGATTTATCATAGAGCAAAAAAGCAAACATGCCATTCAATCTGGCAATGCAATCGAGATCATACTCTTCGTACATTTTAAGGATCACCTCAGTATCCGACCTGGTTTTAAACTGGTGACCCTTTTTGCTCAGCTTCTCGCGCAATTCTACGTAATTAAATATCTCGCCGTTAAAGACGATGACATTGGCGCCGCAGACCATGGGCTGATGGCCAGTGCTCAGATCAATGATGGAGAGGCGCTTGTGATACAAACCGACTGAACCGTCGATGTGATAGCCCTCATCATCAGGACCCCGATAGTGCATGACATCGGCCATCGCCTTGAGGAGGTGCAAATCGATCGGCTGCTGTGCTTTATTTATGATTCCGACAATGCCGCACATGGTGAATCAGAGCTCTTTTGAGGAATTCTTTTCATAATCTATTTTCTGCTGTGCGCCGCCATGGCGGAGCGACTTGTTGGCCGCTTCTAAAATTGACACCACGCGCAGGCCGCTGTAGCCATCGCTGCGCGGTCTCGAGCCATCACGAATGCATGATAAAAAGTGCTCGCACACTTTTTTCAACGGCTCATATTCCTGTACTCTAGGTGTAAAGATATCGCCGTAGCGGTAAGAGAAATGAAATTCGGCAAAAGAATTATAGTAGGGTGGCGCATCCACACCCTTGTCGAAAATTTTAATTTTCTCGTTGGTGCTGATGTCATCATAGACAAGCATTTTTTTGCTGCCGACAAAGGTCATTTTCCTGATCTTGTCCGGATCGAGCCAACTGCTGTGAATGAAAGCGATCGTGCCATTCGGAAAGTCCAGAGTGACCGTCGCGACATCCTCGATGCCCTTCTTAAAGTGCGCCTTGCCCGAGGCATTGATCCCAACTGGCAATTCCTGCAAAAGATATAAAATGATCGAAATATCGTGCGGCGCCAAATCCCAGATGACATTGATGTCCGGCTGAAACAGTCCCAGATTCAATCGTGAACTTCTTATATAGATTATTTCCCCCAATACGCCGCTTTCGATGATCTCCTTCACTTTATTGACCGCTGCCGTGTATTCGAAGGTGTGGCCCACCATGAGAACTCTGTTTTTTTCCTCAGCCGCCTCGATCAGTTCGAGGCATTCGTTTTTGCAGGCTGCCATTGGTTTTTCGATGAAAACGTGTTTGTCATGCTTGAAACAGAGCTTGGCCAGTGCGGCGTGTGTATAGACTGGCGTGGCGATCGCCACTGCGACGATAGATTCATCAGACAGGATGTCGTCCAGATTGTCGGTCGTTTTTATGCCGGGATATAAAGAGCTCATCCGCTGCAATTTATCCCTGTCCAGATCACAACATGCTTTCATGGTGCAGCCATTTATCTGATTAAAGTTGCGAATCAGGTTTGGCCCCCAATAGCCGCAGCCGATGACAGCGACATTCAGTTCTTCCATTTTTATGCTCCCGAGATAAGTGATGAATTTTGCATTATTTCCCTTTCGCAGCCAAAACAACTTTGACTGTCTGCAGCAATATTTTCATGTCCATCATCAGAGACCAGTTTTCAGCGTATTTGATATCCAGTCGAACCATATCATTGAAAGATGTTTGACTTCTGCCTGAAACCTGCCACAGGCCGGTGATCCCCGGTTTTACCTCTGAAATTCGACGCAGATGCCAGTTCTTGTATTCATTCACTTCATAGGGGATAGGAGGCCGTGGTCCAACCAGACTCATCGCGCCTGTCAACACATTGAAGAATTGTGGCAATTCATCCAGACTTGTTTTTCGCAAAAATCGACCAACGCGGGTCGTCCTGGGATCGTCGACTATTTTGAAAAATGGATCATCCTCTGCGCCGGCCTTTACCTGGACATTCTCGCCGTTGATGAGTTTTCTGACAAAGTCCCGATGAATGGCGTCATTGTTTTTTTTATGCATCGATCGGAACTTGATAAAGGTGAAGGGCTTGCCCTTATAGCCAACTCGGCGCTGGCTGAACAGGACGGGTCCCGGAGAGGTCACTTTAACTACAACGGCGATGAGAGACATCATGGGTAGCAGCAGGATGATGGCGGCAGAGGCGCCGACAATATCCATAATTCTTTTGATCCATTTTTTCCCCCTCGAGAGATAATTTGAAAAGAGTTGTTGATCCCAGAAAAAAATATCGTCCGTCCGCATGGGAAAGGATGAGCCATTATAGCTGCTCGTGGACAATCTCAAAAATTCGCAATAGGCTGTCTTGAATGGCAATTTCTCTGCGACGGTTTTTGTCGATGAAATTTCTGCATCATCGGCAGCGGGCTTTTTCTCATCTGCTGCAGTTGCTTTGCTCTCTGGAAAGGAGAGGACCTTGATGTGAAAATTGTCAGGCGTCAATTTCATGCGCGATGCAGGCAACTGGATCACGCTGCTGATTATCCTTTTGCAGGTATGGAACGCGCCACGGCCATTGGTGTCCGGCAGTAGTATCAACAGCGTCCGATTTTTATGCAGGGTCATCGCATCCGTGATTCTGATGGTGGCGCATATAGATGTCATGATGTCGTCTAGAGTGACTTGACCATTGATAAGGTTTTTGGCATCGAGAAAAATGATGGAGGAGGTGCAATTCAACCGCTCTGATCTTCGCTTTTCGATGGCCAGACGCTGCCTGAAATTCTCCAGGGTGTAGAAATTCAAAACTAAAGGACAGCTCCTGCTGGATGACTTGATAGAGCTGTTCTGCAGCGCATGGTCGAAATATTCATCGTGAATTCTCATGTTCACTCATCCCCAATAGCACATTTCTTTCATTCTATCATTGCAGCACGTCCGCGACGCGCTCATTTTGCACGGTGAGCTCAGGCAGAGCTCCGCCATCTCAGTCCCATGAAGGTGGTGATCAGAACTGACATGGCGTTATGGCATCTCATACGATTGCGCTATGCAATCGGTATGATAGTATTCATCCTGAGAAGGACGCCGAGCGTGCATGGCTCTGACGAGCAATAAAATCTGTTTTTCTGAATAAAGCTGTTATTTTACTATGTGTATCCAAAAGGCGTGACTGCTATTCATCAGCACCGGACTTTTTTGTAAAGCCAGATACTTTAATTGCCCTTAAACTCTTCATTTTATTTTGTCTTTGTCAGAGTAGTAATAATAGTCTTTATAATACCCGTAGACATTCTTGTAATCCACATCGTTCAAAAGGGTGCCGGCTATGTTAATTTTGCCATTCTCCAGTATCTTTTTAGCTTTTTGGGCAGCTTCGCGGTTGATCTTTCCTGATCGCAGGACCAGCAGCACGCCGTCAACTTTTTGCCCAAGTATGACTGAATCGGAGACAGAAATGACCGGCGGGGCATCGATGAAGATTAATTCATAGATGGCCTGGGCTTTCGTCAGCAGGTCCTGCATGCTTTTTGAGCTCAACAGCTCGACCGGATTTGGCGGTATAGCGCCGCATGTTAGAACGGCAAGATGGCCATTGAGTTGCTCATCGTCGAGGAGCTGAACGCACGAGTCGAGGGTTGCGGTTTTATCAACCAAAAGATTGGTCAAGCCTGGCTCCTGCCTGATTTTCAAAGCTTTGTGCACCATGGGACGACGAAGATCGCAATCTATGACGAGTGTTTTTATGCCCGAGCGAGCGTATATTTGCGCTATATTCAGCGTCGTGAGGGTTTTGCCTTCACCTGGAGCGGCGCTGGTGATGAGAATTGTCTTCAGCTTGTTGTCCGGATTCAGAAAGGACAGATTGAGCTGTAAAGAGCGATAGGCTTCAATGAT